>NZ_KV813942.1:0-205 GCF_001813755.1 Corynebacterium sp. HMSC074H12 | reverse complement strand
GTTGAGCGAACCCCTGTGGTTCGCCGGAAATCAGGACACTGTACCGAAGTGGGTGAACCGTGTCCTCGACGTTGTGACGCTGCACGCCGAGATCCTGCTCGAAGCCACCCGCCGGGGCTACGTCCCGGCTGACGCGTGGGACGGCATCGGTGCGTTGGCAGCGAAGAAAGGTTCGTCAGCAGCACTGAAGAAAGCCCGAGTGTTA
>NZ_KV813941.1:0-226 GCF_001813755.1 Corynebacterium sp. HMSC074H12 | reverse complement strand
TTAAAAAATTCGCTGATAACAAGTAAAAGCGGCACCCAGAAATAGTGCCGCTGTGTCTAACATGGAGCGCTGGTGAGTATGTCGAGCCGACCGCCGCCTTCTACGTACGAAGCTCAGCTGAGCGCGCGGGCGCTAGTCCTCATCTTCCGGCGAGTCGCCCCCAAGCAAATCTTCTTCGGAAATTCCGGAGTCACCTGACTTGGCTCAAATTAGTGCCGAAGGGTTG
>NZ_KV813940.1:2554-68292 GCF_001813755.1 Corynebacterium sp. HMSC074H12 | reverse complement strand
GGCGCAGACGAGCATTCTCAGCACGAAGATCAGCTTCACTCATCCCATCTGAGGATCCTCGGCGTTCACGCTCGAGTTTGACCCACCGGCCTAAAAGCCCGGCGGAAACACCAATCTCTTTAGCCACATGGGCAATCGGTCGCTCTGACTCGATTACCAGGTTCGCGGCCTCACGCCGGTACTCAGGCGTGTACTTCTTGCGCTGTTGACTCACAATGAACATCCTCTCTTACGGACACAAGATCCGTACAAATAGGGTGTCCACTAAACGAGGGTAACCTCAGGTGAACGTGTGACATATTTTATAATGTTTAAAAGGCATCTCATGTGAAGGTTGTCTGGGGTGGTGGTTTGTTGCTGTGACGTCTTTCGAATTTCCAGGGTCACAGCTTTGACTATGGCCAACTTGCCCAATGATTGCGGTGGTTGAGTGGTGTTTTTAGTGTTAGTGTTATGACGTTAAAGCGCTAACGTTTTAACGCTAACGTTTCCTGACTTAGGTCATTTTAGTCAGACAGTTGGGGTAGCTTTTCGGCGAGTTCGCGGACGCCGGCGGGCAGGTCGGTTTGTGCGTGGAGTGTGTGGCCTGAGATTTCGACGGTAAACGATCGGTATTTCTTCAAGATTCGTACCAATCGCTTCAGCGACAGGCCCGAGGCTTCTTCCAACACGTGGCCTGTGGCCATCGCTGCCATCACAATGGTCAGGTGAGCGTGGATGGAGCCTTGCGATAGGTTCAGTACGCCCAGAACGCTAGAATATGCTTGGGCTTCGACTTTACGAGCGTTAAACATCTGGCCGATGAGCTGTGCTGTCGCTGTCCCAATACTTTTCGCCCAGTCTTCCAAGCGTTGCCGGTTCCACTGGGTGTTTAAGTCCTTATGGTTGTCGGGGACATGCTCATCCAAGGTGGAGTAGCCATAATTAGCAGGGGCAATACGATGTAAAGCAACAATCTCACCGTCGTAGAAGACATCCAGATAGTCATCAAAGAGTTGCACGTCGACGAACTTGCCCGCTAGCTTCCACGGCACTGAATACCAGTGATTGGCGATCCGGATGTGGTAGTTCATTGCGACCTTGGACTTCTTCCACCGCGACCACGACCACCGCCGGTCGGGCAACGGGCGCAGCAGCTGTTGCTCATGGTCTTCAAACAACTGGCGACGAGAGATATCCTGCCCGCGGTAGGGACGGCGATCGTTGATGAAATCGCTTTGGTCCTCGAGTGCTTTATTGAGCATGTCGAAACTGTAGAACTCCTGGTCGTCGAGGTATTCTACGCACCATTGCTGGGTAATATCCACGGCCTTTTCAATATTCGCCTTGTACCGCGGCCGGTAGCGTTTCGCCGCAGTAATACCTATCTGATAGAAATCGGCAAATGTGGAATACTCCGCAACCGGGATACGCCCCCGCAGCCCACGGGAAATCTGTTGCGTGGCTGTAAGCGCGTTATCCGGGATCAACCGCAGCGGACAACCACCGAAACACTCCAAAGCCGCACGGTGGGCTAAAAGCCACGACCGCATTTTTTGATCCGGCCACGCCGATACATGCCTCATCCCTGAGTGCGGCAATGAAGCTACAAACAAGTGCGCGGTAAACCGCTGGCCCGAGACCGGATCCACAACGACCATTCCATCGCCCGACCAGTCCACCATGAGCTCGTCACCGGGATCGTGATTCAGTTGCGCTGACAGCTGATGAACATCGACATAATGCTCAAACAGCGAACAGTACTGTCGATACGAATAATGACGCTGACCAGTACCAACAGGTAACTTCAGGTACTTGGCGTGCGCGACTTTCAACGTCACGCGCTTGCCAGAGACCATCCGCTCGGCAACCTTTTTGAAATCCGGTGCGAGGAACTCCGCATCGTTGCGACGCCGGTTATCCGGAAATAGCTCCTCTAACTGGGCATTCGACAATCCAGCAATCCCACGAGCATCGATTTGATGGTCCCTTACAACGCGACTGCCCTTATCAATCGTCGACTTCGAGACCCCTAAATCGGCTCGAATCTGGTTCCAGGAACGATTCCCGGCAACCAAGGCAAACATGATGGCACGGTAATCCGTCACCACCATCACTCCTTCCACGTGAACGCGATCCACACGTACACACTGCGCGGGCCGTCCACTAAAGAGTGCCCAAAAACTACCCCCGGTACCCGATATCCGCACCGGTCGGTACTCGATACCGCCCTACCGGTACTAAATAGCGTCGCGCGTCATGAGTCTTCGTTTAAAGACTATTGGAAACAGAACGATGCTGAAGGAAGCTATCAAGCTAGACGGCGGATTCTTAGCGCAATATTTGATCCGTTTGAGAGGCATGTCGAAGGCCTCGAAGATGCGCAGCTTCAAGGAAAATTGGTTTCTCCTGTTAGCCCGCGGGATTCTACCGGATGGGTGCGGATTGATACAGAAATCAAGGAGCCCCGTGAGAAGTTTGCTTTTGCAAATATTCAAAGTGACTTCAGTGATGTCGGTAATCGGGTGGTTCGCATTCTCGATGAATTGTTAGCGGACATGAAAAGCTGACCGGAGGCGGACATAAAAAAGTCCGCCTATGGCCATGAGAAACTGACCAGTGGCGGACACCACGGGGGCAGGGCGTGTTCGAATGATTGACTCGTCCTGTTGGAGTATGGTAAGCGAACTTATCCCCTCTGGTTCAGAGCCCTGTTGTGACGTCGATCTAGCGCTGGGATGCTCCTCGAGTCCGAACGACGATGACGTGATGCATCAGCCGACCGATGGGAGCCGTGTTGTTCGGTGTCGGGCGCACCTGTGGCATGAGGTCCGTGAAGCTTGGCACATGTGATTTCACGGAACGTGCCGACGGCGCGCGGCCGCGTGCTGTGGTTGCCTTCGATAGGCACGAGGAACCCGGTGTTGGAGTCACCATCGGCGACGGCGGGGCCACAGGCCTGACACCTCAACTTCACCCCTGCTTCTTCTAGAAGACAATTGCTGCTGATTAGAGACGGAGTCAGGTCCGTCCATGCTTTTCGCTAGATGAGTCCGGTTAGACTCTTCTATCGAACATCGGATGAAGACCCCTTGTTTTCCTACCCCCAATAAAAACTCCCCAAACCCCTAAATCCCGTGTCCGCCACTGGTCAGTTTTTCATGTCCGCCAACATGAATTGAACCGCGTAGCCTTTGACGAAACTCGTCACTTACGGAATGGTGATGATGCGGATAAATTTAATGCGGGAAACTCAAAAACCGGCTGGCACGAGTTGTTGAAGTAGAACTTCCAGGACCAGCGAATAGTGAACTGCGTAGTTTTGTTCGTAAGGCAGTTTCGTTAGCTCATTCGATAAAACACGCACCGAACTCATCGCGCCGTGAAGCTGGCATAATCGCTGATTCCGTAATCATGCTTGTCAATATTTTTCGGCGGATGTTTGAAAGCGTGTGATGGAACATTTAATTGAAAAGCGTTGGTGAGCAAATATCGTCGCGACATAGAGCGAAACGAGGTTAGTCCGAAAGGAAAGGGCCAGTTCGTACTTGAACTGGCCCTAATTGCTAGAGGTTACGCACCCGGGAATTCACCGTTGCTGCCCAGGCGCGCATCGGCGTCGAGGAGCATGGAGATTTCCGCGGCCTTGTCGGCGTCGACGAGACCGTAGCCGTCAATCATCACCTTGGCGTCGGCGTGCGGTAGGCGGCGGCCCTCGATGACCTCGAAGAGCGGGGCGCGGCCCAGCATTCCGGCCTCGAAGTGTGCGCGGCCGGCGCGCAGGCGCTGCTCGGCGTGCTCACGCCACTCGGCAGCTGCATCCGCCCCGCGCTGCTGAGACACGGCCTGCTCGAACACGCCGGGGTGGGCGTAGACGATGAGCGCGCTGACGTGGCCGAAGCCAAGCGAGGTCAGCGCCGCGGCCTTCACGTTGCGGCCCGCGGCTGCCAGATCCAGCGGCGAACGCAGCCACACCAGGTTCTTCGCCTTCGGCGCGATGAGCGGATCAACGCAGTCCAGCGACACGTTGGCCGGGATGCGGCCGGTGCGGAAGACGTCGATGATACCGCCGGTCTGGAAGAGCGCGGCACCCGCCTTGGAGTGGCCGGTGAGCGTCTTTTGCGAGATGACGAACATCGGCTGGTCCGCGTCGCGGCCGATAGCTGGCCACAGGATGGAGTGCAGCTCGGACTCGTTCGGGTCGTTGGCGTTGGTGGAGGTGTCGTGCTTGGACAGGACCGAGACGTCGTTTGGCGTCAGGCCCAGTCCGCGCAGCGAGCGTGCGAGACGAGAGTTCTCGCGACCACGGCCAGCACCCAGCGCACCCAGGCCAGGGGCCGGGATGGAGGTGTGGGCACCGTCGCCATAGGAGGCGGCGTGCGCGACCACTGCGAGCACCGGCAGTCCTAAGTCGGCTGCTAGTGAGGCACGAACCAGCAGGACCGTGCCGCCACCCTCGCCTTCGAGGAAGCCGCCGCGGCGGCGGTCATTGGCGCGGGAGATGAAGCGATCATCGATTCCCTTGGCGGTCATCTTCGCGGTCTCCGCGGTGGCGTTCATATCGCCGAAGCCCTGGAGGGACTCCACCTGGACATCGTCGATACCGCCGGCCACGACCACATCGGCCTTGCCCAGGGCAATCTTGTCCACGGCCTCCTCAATCGACACCGCCGCGGTAGCGCAGGCACCGATGGGGTGAATCATGGAACCGTAGCCGCCCACGAGGGACTGCATGGTGTGCGCCGCGATGACGTTGGGCAGTGCTTCCTGCAAGATGTCGGAGGGGCGGTCCTCGCCCAAGAAGCGGGAAACGAATACCTTGTGCAGGGACTCCATGCCGCCGATACCTGTGCCCTGCGTGGTGGCCACCTGGCCCGGGTGGATGGAGCGCAGCAGCTCCGCCGGAGAGAAGCCGGCCTGGGTGAAGGCATCCACCGCGCTGACCAGGTTCCACACAGCCATGCGGTCGAGCGAGTCGAGCATGTGGTCCGGGATGCCCCAGCGGGCAGCGTCGAAGTTGTCCGGCATCTGCGCGGCCACGGTGCGGGTGAGCGTGGCCTTGCGCGGCACCTTTGCGGTGGCACCCTTGCGGCGGGTGACCTCCCACTCGCCGTCAGCCTCGCGGATGCTGGTGAACTCTGGGTCGGCCTCGGCGATGTCGCGGGCGGTGGCCTCGGAATCGACGGTGAAGGTGATGTCGCGGTCCAAGAACACCGTGGTCAGGTCGATGGAGCCGCGGTCGGTGAGGTGATACTTATCCGTCAGCGTGCGGATGCCACAGCGCGCGACGACCTCATCGCGGAAGCGGTCGAAGATGTCCTCTTCGGCGATCTCTTCGTCGTTTTCCACGACGAACCAGCCCGGCGTGGGCTCCTCGTGCCATGCGATGAGGCCGGTCATCCACGCGAGCTCAATGACACCGGCGGCGGTCAGCTCGGCGGAGCCGTCGCGCTGCAGGCCATACTCGGCCTCGAAACGGGTGCGGCCGGAACCCCAGGAGCTCACCTCACCGATACCGGCGATGACCACCATGTCGTCGAGGTCGGTGGTGATGTCGCCAAGTTCCTGAGCCAGCTGCGGCTGCACCGGGCGCGCCGGGGAAGGCAGTGCCTTGATGCGGACGGTGGTGTCCTTGGCGGCACCCTCTGCAGCGGACTGCGCAGCAGGCTTCTCGACCTCTAGAGAAGTCAGCGAGAAGCCTTCGAGACCGCCGGTGAGGTCTGCCTCGATCGGGCGTTCGGTGGCGCGGGCACGGGATTCGGCGGAAGCTAGGTCTAGCAGCTCAGAGGAGATTTCCTCCGGCGACCAGACGTGGATTCCGGCCTTCTGCGCGGCTGGAACGAGGACGTCGTTGCCGCCCATGAGGTGAGTGCCTGCGACCCAGCCGATCTTGGCTTGCGCCAGGGTGACGCCGGCCGGCCAACCAGCCTCGACGTTCCACTTGGCCAGGATGGCGTCGAGTGCCGCCTTGACCTCGCCGTAGGCGCCGTCGCCACCGAAGGTGCCGCGGTTGGGCGAGCCTGGCAGGACAACGTGGCAGCGCTTGTCGACGTCCCCCTGGCTCAACCTTGCCAGTCCCGCGATGGTGCGCTCGACGGACCAGAGCAGCAGGCGGGCCTGCGTCTCGGTCGTTCCGGAGGCATCCGCTAGCGAGCCGGAGACACTCGGCGCGGCGAAGGGGAAGGCCAGCGTCGGCGTGAGGGCCGGCTTGAGGATCTTGACCTCGTTGCCCACGGACTCGCGCTGTTCAGTGCCGATCCAGTCGATGAGCGCGTCAATATCGCGGAAGCTCGACAGGTTCGCCGGGACCAGCCACAGGGCGGAACCAGCAGCGCCGTGCTCGGCGTAGAGCGTGCGCGCGAATTCCTTGCGGGCCTGGCTGACACGGGAGGCGGTCATGATGACGGTCGCGCCGCCCTCCAGTAGGCGCTCCACCAGCGCAGTGGCGATGGAACCAGGGGCAGCACCCGTGACCAGGGCAACCTCACCGGCGAACGCGCCGGGGGTGGTGTCCACGGCGGCCTTGGCGATGTCCTCGCGCTTCCACCAGCGCGCCTGACGCGCTAGGTCCTCGCCGGCACCGCGGAAGCTGTCCACCGGGTACTCGGCCTGGCCCAGTGCCAGGCGGGCGAGGCGCTCGCGGGCGATGGCCCAGGAGTCGTCGAAAAGCACGGCCTTGTTCGCATCAAAGGACGGCGTGACGGACTTGAGCCAACCGGAGCCGAGCTCTGCCTCGACGGCATCGATGACGGTGGTATCAGGTGCCTCGATGAGCTCCGGTTCGGAGTCCAAGCCCAGCTGGGAGAGAACCTGGCGGGCGACAGTAGCCAGCACGCCGCTCTCACCGGTGACGGTCTCGGCGAAGGCATCGAGCGCAGCGGAGTCGACCACGGCACCGCCACCGGCACCACCGGCGGCCGCGCCCTTGGACACGGATGCACCGTGGGTAGCGGCGACGGCTTGGACGGCGGCGTCGATCAGCTCGTGTGCTGCGGACTTGGAGGTAGCGCTCGCCGGCACGGTGCTCAGCGAGCCGCCGCGCACGGAGTCCTCCTCGCGGGAGCCCAGCAGAATCTCAGCCTCGACGTGGGCAACCCAGGACTCGGGCAGGCCCCAGGTGCCGGTGACGTAGTCCGCCACGGCGGTGGGCTTGAGGCCCGCAGCGCCGAAGAGCTGGCGCAGGCGCGCGCCGACGGCCTCACCCAGCACCGGGCCGAAAGCGGAGTAGCCCGGGGCGGCGGTGGCGACCTTCTCGCGCAGCGTTGCCACGTCGGCATCGGCGGCGCCATCGATGGCCGGCACGCCGATCTCCGCGGACATGTCCATGAGCAGCTGGTTACGGCGCGAGGACACACCGTTGGTCAGCTCCTCCACGGTGTCGGAGTCCGCGATCTGATCCACGCGGATCTTGTTCTGGAAGGCGAAGAGCACCATGATGGCCTCCGCCGCACCAAAGCGCAGCTCGGGGGCGTCGCCGGAGGCGGCGGCTGCGGTAGGTGCAGGAGTTGGTGCAGTCGGAGCTGCCTCAGCCGGAACCTCGGCTGGTGCCTCGTTGGCTTGCGGTGCCTCCTCGGCGTCGGCTTCCGGTGCCGGTTCGGCGGCGGGGGCCTCGGAGACGTCGGCAAGCATGACCTGCTCCTGGTCACGCTCCACATTGAGCACGCGGATGGTGCCCTCCGGGATGCCGGCGACGGCCAGCGAGCGGGTAGCCAGGTTCGTCAGCGTCGGGGAAGAAGCCAGGCCGACCTCGATGATCTGCTCGACCTTGCCAAAGAGGAGCTCCTGGGTCTCAATCCAGCGCACAGGCGAAGCGAACTGCCAGGACAGCAGCTCAATGAGCAGCAGGCGGGCGAGCTCGTGCTCGGAGAGGTCCTCCACCTTCAGCCCGTCCAGCTTGCCGGAGGGAGCCAGCGGTGCCACGGCATCGACGAAGTCCTGGGTCAGCTCGAAGGGGCGGGCCACCAGGTTCGGGATGTAGCGGCCTACCAGGGCGTCCAGATCCAGCTCCTGCGGCAGGAGCTCATCGAGCTTCTCCGCGAAGGCCGGAACGCCCTCGCGCAGCACGCGGGAGTGGAAAGGAACGTCGATGCCCGGGACCATGACGGCCGCGCGCGGGGCGATGGCATTGGCCTTGTCTACCAGGGCCTTGAGTCCTTTCTTGGTGCCGGCGACGGAGTACTGCTGGCCGCGGATGTTGTAGTTAACAATCTCCAGGAACTCACCGGTGGCCTCGGAGACCTCAGCCACCCAAGCGTCGACGTTGTCGGCATCAATACCCGCCATGTTCGGGCGAAGTGCGGCCATGGCGTACTCGGAATTTCCTTCAGCATCGCGCGGCACCAGGCTGCCCATGGCGGAGCCGCGGGAATAGACGATGTCGATGACCCCCTCGAGGTCGAAGATATTCGCCAGCGAGGCCAGTGCTGTGTACTCGCCCAGAGAGTGGCCGGCGAAGTAAGAAGTCGGCGCCAGGGTGTCCTCGGCGCGCAGGCGTTCGGTTTGGGCATAGGCCACGACGGCCAGGGCTACCTGCGTGAATTGGGTCAGGTGCAGCACGCCCTGCGGGTGGCGGAAGGTGGTGCCGCGGACGGTGAGTTCCGTCGGGTTCTCATCGATGATCTTCTGGATGCTAAAGCCCAGGTTCGCGCGGGTATGCGCATCGGCGCGGCGCCAGGCCTCGCGTGCCGCCGGGGAAGCTTGGCGGTCATCCTGGCCCATGCCCTCTGCCTGGATGCCCTGGCCGGGGTAGACGTAGGCCGTGGTCGGCGCGGCGAGCAGGGCTTGGCCGCGGGAGACGACTTCGCCGTCGATGCGGCAGGTGACTTCGAGTGCCTGGTGGATGCCCTTGCGGCCGACGCGCTCGACGGTGACCTCGATGTCATCGCCCAGCTGCACCATGCCGTACATGGAGTAGGTCCAGCCCACCACGCGGCCGTGGCGCCCGGCCACCTGTTGTGCGGCGGCCGAGAGCCACATGCCGTGCACCAGCGGTGCCTGCAGGTTAACCAGCTGGGCCGCGTTATAGGACGTGTGAATCGGGTTATAGTCACCGGAGACCAGCGCGAAGGGCGTCATGTCCTGCGGGGCGGTGACGGTGGCGCGGTCGACGAAGGAGCGCGGTGTCGGCACCACCTTGGTGGCGGACTTGCCGCCGCCCCACTCCGGTGCTTGGCTCGGTGCGGCGGTGCCGGTGGCGCGGCCGCGGATGGCAAAGCGGTGCATCTGCGTGGCCACGATGTCACCGGAGGCGTGATCCTTGAGCTCGAGCTCGACCGTGACGATGCGCCCAGAGACGGATTCCTCGATGGCGGTGCAGGAGGAGGTGACGTCGATCTGGCGGCCGTCGGCAAGCTGCTCCAGCGGCACGCGCAGGTCGATGACGTGGTCCAAGTGCACCGCGTTGAGCAAGCCTTCGATGACCGGGTAGCCGTCCTGTAGACGGCCGGAGCCGAGCGCGGCATAGATGGCCGGCCAGCAGGGGCCTACCAGAACGTCGGGGGTGCCGGCCTTCTCGGCTGCAGCATCGCCGCAGGTCACCGCGCTGTGTGCGGAGAGCAGCGAGGCCGGGAAGTGGAAGGAGTAGCCCGACTCGACGGTGGGCATCTCCGTAATCTCATCGCCCTGCTCCGCCGTGGAGCCGACACCAGCCAAGCCTTCCAGGAGGGTGAAGACGGAGTTAGGCAGGCGCTCCTCGGAGACCACCGGGGAGCCACCCGTGGCCACATCCTCCGGCAGGTCCACAGGGACGGTGACCTCGCGGACGTAGAAGGGGCGCTGCTCCTCCGGCAGGTCATCCCAATAGGAGTCCGCCGTGATAACAATCTCCCAGTTGCCTTCAGCATCCTGGCGCAGGTCGAAGGCGTTCTCATCCATCTCATAAGCCGGGTTGGCCATGAGGTGGCCGTGCCACAGAAGGGTAGGAGAAGTGCGCAGGAATGCGGCCTCATCGGCAGCGGAGTTCAGGCGGGAGAAAGCCTTCTGCGGGGTCGAGCCCTGCTCCAGCAGTGCATCCGTGGTGGCCTGTTCGAAGCGGGCAAGCAGGTCTGCAACCGGCTCGTTCTTCTTGGTAATGCCCGCCACGGCCACGGGGCCGGGGATGATGCGCACCTGGTCAGCGGTGTAGCGCTCATCCTGTGCCTGCCAGAGGGTGTCCTTGCCGAACCAGGACTTCAAGTCACCGTCCAGGGCCGGCACCCACGGCATGGGCTTGACGTGCTTGTAGTGCAGGGAAATCCACCAGGCGGCATCGCGCGCCGAGACCTCGGTGGTGCGTGCGGCGGGGTAAGCATCCAGCAGCTTGGCCACGGCCTGCGGCGCATCGTGAACGTCCTCAACACAGGTGAAGAGGGTTTCAATCTGGCCGTGATCCGCTGGGTTCAGGCGGGCTTCGACGCGGTGCAGGAGATCGAGAAAACGGTCATCCCAGCTCGGATCCACAAACGGGTGGGCCAGCTTCACAAAGCGCTCGATCCACTCGGCGTAGGTCATGGACTCGACATCGCCGAAGTAGGGCTTGCAGGTCTTGGCCAGGGCGTCGATGATTTCCTGGCGGTGTGCCGGATACTCCTCGATGCTCAAGGAAGTAATCAGGCGAGAAGCCGCGGCGAAGGAGTTATCGAGGTCGTGGATGTCCGCCAAAAGGTGGGACTGCGAGGATGCCACGCCGTTCGCACCGGTGCCGCGGCCTACCCAACCGTCGTTCTTGGAAGGCGAAATGCCTTCCGTGTTGACCAGCAGGTCCTTCACCGAATCAGTGGCCTTGGCCTCCTTGGTGGCCATGGCGACGGTGCCGAGGAAGACGGCGTCGACAGGCATCGCCGGCATAGCGTGCTTCTTCGCCCACTCACCGGTGAGATAGGAGGTGGCGCGATCCGGGGAGGCGATGCCGCCGCCGACTGCCAGGTAGACGTTGGGGTGCTGGCGGATTTCGGCGTAGGTATCCAGCAGCATGTCATCCAGGTTGACCCAGGAGTGGTGGCCGCCGGCGTGGCCGTCCTCGACCTGCATGATGATGCGATCCTCCGGGTAGGCCGTGGCGATGGCCAGGACATCGCGGATTTGCTTTGCGGTACCGGGCTTGAAGGAGATGAAGGGGAAACCGTCGGCGTGGAGGCGGTCCAGCAGCTCGCCGGCCTCCTCTACTTCCGGAATGCCGGCGGAGATGCACACGCCGTTGAAAGCCGCACCGGCCGCGCGCGCCTTGGGCACGATGCGCGCCTGGCCGAAGTGGAGGTTCCACAGGAAGCGGTCGAAGAACATGGTGTTGAACTGCGCCGTGCGGCCCGGGCGCAGGTGCTGCTCCATTGTGGCCAGGTGGGCGCGGAAAACCTCATCGGAGTACATGCCGCCGCCGGCCATCTCCGTCCAGTGGCCGGCGTTGGCTGCCGCGGCCACGATCTCTCCATCAGCGGAGGTCGGCGTCATGCCACCCAGCATGATCGGGGACAGGCCCGTGAGATCGGAGAAGCGGGTCTGGGTATAGGTGCGGCCGTTCGGAAGCTCGATGGTGCGCGGGGCGAAGTCAGCGTAGTTCAGGGCCTTGGGCAGTTCATTGCCCGGCGTCGCCAGCGCATCGAGCTCCTGCGGGGTGGCGGCGGAGACCACCGTCACCCCGGTTCCCTGCACCACGCGGCGGGTGATGTTCGCCAAGGCGCGGTCGAGAACGATGAGATGCTCGGAGTTGAGCGCGGCCAGCGTGGCCGGCCAGTCGTGTTCGTTGACCAGGATGGCCTCGGCCTGGGTGCGGGCCTCATCCACGTCGAGGCCGCACTTCTGAGCCAGCGCCACGGTGCGCTCAGCCGCCGGCGCGAGAACCGCGTTGTGGAAGGGAAGGGCCACGGGCAGCTCATCGAAGCGCGGGCTGAGCTCATCGCCACCGATGGTGCGCTTCTCCAGCTCGGCGTTGAAGCTCTTCACGGCCTCTTCGATGGCGGTGCGGGTGGCAGCCAGGTCCTCCGGGTTGCCGGACAGCGCGAAGTGGCGGCGGCCGTTGACCACGGCGATGGCTGCGGTGCCGTGTAGGTGCTCAGTGACGAAGCTGCGCTCCAGGCCCCGGATGGACAGCATCTGGGGGCGCGGGTCGGAGCCGTTGACCGCGCTGGCTGCGGTGCCCATCAGGATGGCCAGAGCCAGGGCTTCTACTGGCTTGTCGACGGCCATCTCGCCCAAGCTTCCCTGCGAATGCCCAGCGCGCTCGTCGATGTCGACGCCGAGATCACGCAGCTGCTCGATGGCAGCAATCTGGCCAAGGACGATGCCGGGGATGGACACTGCCGGCAGAGAGTCGAGGGAATTGGGCTCGACGGAACCATCAATGAGCTGCTCGAGGCGCTCAAGTGCGCCAGGGCACGTGGAGGCAATGGTGCGTGCGGCGGGGCCGGTGAGGCTGCGGGCCTGGGCGAGGGCCTCGCGCAGGGAGTCAGCGGTGGCGGCAGTCTGCGCGGCGGTGGTGATGAAACCCTGCCAATCGGAGCCTTGTCCGGCGAAAAGCACGGCCGGGCGGGGCATGGAATGCAGCATAGTAACAGGCATCTTTCCTCTTTTGAGCTGATGGGGAACGGTTTTATGAAGAGCTGTGGGCAAGATTAGTTAGCCCTACAGAACAATCATGATGTGCCACCGTAGTCGAAGCCTTCGCGCAAAGCGGCCTCCCGCGCGGAAAATGTGAGGTTTTTCTCACGTTTGGTGATGGGGGCACTCTTTCTCAGCGCTTGCCGCGCGAAGTTGCCCAACCTTTTGTATCCTCGGGCTCACTGCAGCGGCTCGGGGAGGAGCAGGGGTGGCTCAGCATCGGCTCGCGCAGCGTGAAAGAAAAGAAAAACTAGGGGGGGCTATGCCTCAATCAACACCAGAGAAAACGACTAAGACACCAGCTCGGCTCAGCAAAAGCCGAGTTATCAAAACCATGACCAAGCTGGCCGGAAAGCTTGAGGAGGATTCCTCGACCGGCATGCCCACCATCAAGATTGCGGGCGGATTCTTAAGCATCGACGTCAACGAAGAGATGGGCGGCCTCTGCGTCCTTGGGTATTGGGGCGGCGCGGTGTGCTTCGACCCGGACCGGCAGCCGTTGCGTATGGAAGTCAACGATCTCAACGGCGGTGCAATATCCGGCAGCCTCGTGGCCGAGCCCTGTGGAAGCTCCGCTATGCATACCCACCTGCGGGTCTTCGCGCCGCCCTATCTGCCGTCGACGGCCACGAATGCTCAGCTCAAGAGCATTATCGCGGGCTATGCGGCCGAGATGTCAGCGGTCTTCGCGCGCTTGGATGAGCAATTTCCGGAAGATCGCTCAAAGCCGCGGAAAGGCTCTGGGCTCAAGCCGGTGTCGCCTCACTATTTCAGTGAGGCCTATGGGGTGTCAGTAGTGGGGATGTGGCGGGTACATGAACGCGCCACACGCTTGGCGATGATCGGCACGCCCATCCACGTGGTGGATAACAAGAACGGGGCCGTGAGCATCCTCATCAATGAACACACGATCACCATTGAATCCGCCCTCGATGGCTCCGGGGATATTGAGCTCAGCCTCGTCACCCCCTCCGGCCGCTGCGCGTGTGACCTGGATGCGCTCGTGCGCTGGGCTGAGTTTATGAACGATGATCAATACGTTTACTCCGCGCGCATCGAGGCGGTAAACCTCGATGGCGGCCAAGAGCAGGACCTCGTTTTGGTGACCACGGCCCGCATTCCCACGAAGTGGGGCTACACCGACGAACAGCTAGATTGGCAGCTCAGCACGTTGGTGAGCCAGCTTGTCCGGGCTGGTGAAGCGTTCTACCGAACCTTCAACCCCACGCGCGTGATGCGCTATATCGACCGCGCGGCCTAGGCGGGAGCCTCTTCTCCGAGCAGTTTCAGGAGGTCCTTCTGCACTTCGCGGCGGCGGACCTTGCCTAGCTGGTCGGAGGCGAGCTGCTCGAAGTGGTAGAAGGTGCGTGGAACTTTGTAGCGGGTGAGGCGCTCGCGGCAGTAGTCCTTGAGCCCCTCGGGATCAAGCACCGCGCCATCCTCCAGCACGATGCAGGCCACGACATCCTCGGAACCGTCCGCGCGCGGGCGGCCGACGATGGCCACGTTGGTGACGTCCGGGTGCTGGCGGATAACGTCTTCCACCTCGGCCGGGTACACATTGAAGCCGCCGGTAATGATCATCTCCTTGATGCGGGAGACGATCTTGATGAAGCCATCGGGCTCCATAATTGCCATGTCGCCCGTGCGGTACCAACCATCGTGGAAGGACTGCTCGGTGGCCTCTGGCATGTTGAAGTAACCCTTGAATACCTGCGGCCCGCGCACGAGGAGCTCGCCCGCGGTGCCATCCGGCTGGGTCTCGCTGAGGTTGTCTGGGTTGCCGATGCGCACCTCGGTATCCGGGAAGGGGATGCCGATATAGCCGGGGCGGCGGTTCTTATTGAGCGGGTTTGCGGCCACGATCGGCGAGGTTTCCGTGAGCCCGTAGCCTTCCACGAGTAGGCCACCGGTGAGTGTTTCCCATTCCTCAACGATGTCCGCTGGCAACGCCGCTGCACCCGATAGACTGTTTTCGATGCCGTGGAGATCGATGTTCTGTTCCTTGGCTGCCTCCATGACCTTGGAGTAGATCGTGGGCACACCCGGCATCCACGTGGGGCGGCGCTTCTTCATGATGTCTAAGAGCAGCGGAATCTTTGGCGCCGGGGTGAGGACCAGCTCGCCGCCAATGTGTACGCCGAGGGCTGCGATGAGGGTGAGGCCATAGACGTGGAAGAGGGGGAGGGCAGCGAGCATGCGCTCGGGCTTCTTGCCTATTTCGGGCACCCACGCTTCTGCCATCTTCATGTTGCAGTACAGGTTGGAGTGGGTTAGCTCCGCTCCCTTGGGTCTGCCGGTGGTTCCGGAGGTGTAAAGGATTAGCGCGGTATCGTCGCGGTTGACCTTGGCATCCTGTAGCTTCTGGCCTTGTCCACCGATGGCGCGCCCAGTGAGCGTGCTCCACGGAACGGTGTTAGGGGCGGGAACTGAAAGTTCGGCGCGCTTGTCCTTAATGATGGGAAGTGGCAAGCGCAGTAGCAGCTGCTTGGGGCGCGGCATGGCCTCAATCATGTTGACCGTAACGATCGTTTCTAGCGGCGTGGTATCACGCAGCTCCTCAAAGACCGGGCTCGCCTTATCCCAGACCACGGCCACGCGGGCAGCGTGATCTTGGAAGAGGGGCTCGAGCTCAGCCGCGGTGTAGAGCGGGTTATGCTCCACGACGGTCGCCCCGAGCTTCAAGATGGCATAGAAGACCGCCACGTGCTGGGGGCAGTTGGGGAGCGCTACGGCGACGCGATCGCCGGGGCGAATACCGAAGGCCTTGAGGCCCGCCGCGGCGGCGCGCACGTGGGTATCGAGTTCGCGGTAGGTCATTTGGTGGCCAAAGAACCACGTGGCGGGCCTTTCGCCGAACTCTTCCATGGTTTCTCGGTAGGAGTCCAAGAGCGTTTCGGTGCCGTAATCCAGATTGGGCTTAGTCCACTCAGGGTAATACTGGAGCCAGGCTTTCGACTCAAAAGCGGAGGAGGCCTGGGCAGGGGATTCGGTCATGTTCACGAACTCCTTAGGTGGTCAAACTTGTTATGTTTGGAACAGTATAACCAATCTGTGACAGAAGTCTCGCAAAACTTAGCAAAGTTGCTTAAAGCAGTGAACATGCAATAACCCCGGTGATGTGCGTCTATCACGCAGGGATCCTCCGGGGGCTATGGAGTGCTACTTCTCCGCCTTGAGGCGCTCGAGCAGATCCTGCTGAACCTCGCGGCGGCGAATCTTGCCCAGCTGGTCCGTGGCCAGCTTCTCAAAGTGGTAGAAGGTGCGCGGCACCTTGTAGCGAGTCAGGCGCTCGCGGCAGTAGTCCTTGAGGCCTTCGGGGTCGAGCGCGGCGCCGTCGTTCAGCACGATGCAGGCCACGACGTCCTCCGAGCCGTCCGAACGCGGGCGGCCCACGACGGCGGCCTCCGCGACGTCCGGGTGGTCCAGCAGCGTTTCCTCAACCTCGCCCGGGTAGACGTTGAAACCACCGGTGATGATGATTTCCTTGATGCGGCTGACTAGGCGGATGAAGCCGTCTTCTTCCATCACGCCCATATCACCCGTGCGGAACCAGCCATGGTGGAATGCCTTCTTAGTGGCTTCCTCATCGCCGAAGTAACCCTTGAAAACCTGTGGGCCGCGGGCGAGAACTTCGCCCTCCTGGCCATCGGGCATGGTTTCATCCAGGTTGTCCGGGTTAGCGATGCGAATCTCCGTGTCCGGGAAGGGGATGCCCACGTAGCCGGGGCGGCGATCATCGCTCATGGGGTTACCCACGATGATCGGCGAACACTCCGTGAGGCCATAGCCTTCCACGAGCATGCCGCCGGTGTACTTTTCCCACTTCTCCACGGTATTGACCGGCAGGGTCGAAGCGCCGGAGAAGGCCGCGCGCACGCCGTCGAGGGAGACGTCGTTTTCTTCCGCCTTCGCCACGATGCGCTCGTACAAGGTCGGCACACCCGGCACCCACGTCGGGGTGTGCTTCTTCATCAGATCCATGATGAGCGGCATCTGCGGGCTCGGAAGCAGAACCAGCTCGCTGGCGATGAGCGGCGCCAAGGTGGCGTTCATGGTCAGGCCATAGGCATGGAAGAAGGGGAGCGCTGCGAGCATGCGCTCGGGGGAATCACCCAGGCCCGGTACCCAGTGCTTGCCCATCAAGAGGTTGGAGAAGAGGTTACCGTGGGTCAGCTCCGCGCCCTTGGGGCTGCCGGTGGTGCCGGAGGTGTAGAGGATGAGCGCGGTGGTGTCCTTGGTGACTTCCTCTGGGGTGATGACGTCAGAACCATCGCCGCCAATCGCGTTGCCCACGAGGGATTCCCACGGCACCGTATTCGGGGCCGGGGCGGTGAGCTGATCGCGCTTGGACTTCAGCGGCGGAATCGGCAGGCGCAGGGCTAGGCGCTGCGGAGTTGGCATCGCGTTGATCATGTTGATGGAGACGACGGTCTCCAGGGACGTGGTCGGGCGCAGCTTCTCCAAGGTGGACGCCGTCTTATCCCAGGCGATGGCAATGCGTGCGCCGTGGTTCTTGAACAGCCCCTCCAGCTCGTGGGCGGTGTAAAGCGGGTTGTGCAGCACCGCGATAGCGCCCAGCTTGAGCACGGCCCAAAACGCGGAGATGAACTGCGGGCAGTTGGGGGCGACGATGGCTACGCGGTCTCCCGGGCGCACGCCGAAGGCGCGGAGGCCGGCGGCTGCGCGGCGGACCTGCTTGTCCAGCTCGGCATAGGTCTGCGTGCGGCCGAAGAAGTAGGTTGCCGGCTTGTCGGGGTGGAGCGCGAGGTTGTTGTCGTAAACGTCGAGAAGCGTGGTGTCCCCGTACTCCAAGCTGTGCGGGGCCCACTCCGGGTAGTACTGGAGCCACGCCTTGGACTCGTATGCCGACATCGATTCACCTTTCGGTCGCGTAGGTTGAGGTACGGGCCAGTATAACGCGGCTCGTTTCGGGATACACTGGAAAATTATGCGCATCGCGATGATTTCCATGCACACCTCACCCCTTGAACAGCCCGGTTCCGGGGACGCGGGCGGCATGAACGTCTATGTTCTCAACACTGCCCGCCAGCTCGCACGCCTCGGCGTAGAGGTCGATATTTTCACTCGCGCCACGCGCCCCAGTCAGGGGGAAGTGGTGGACGTCGAGGAACGCCTGCGCGTCATCAACATTGTGGCGGGGCCCTATGAAGGTCTCAGCAAAGAGGAACTGCCCACCCAGCTGGCCGCGTTCACGGGCGGCATCTTCAACTTCGCGCGCTGTTTTGAGGTGGAGTATGACGTCATCCACTCCCATTACTGGCTCTCCGGCCAAGTGGGCTGGTTGCTGCGCGATCTGTGGGATATTCCTCTCGTCCACACCGCGCACACCTTGGCTGCTGTGAAGAACGTGCACCGCACGCTCGATGACACCCCGGAAACCGAGGCGCGTCGCATTTGCGAGCAGCAACTGGTGGATAACGCTGACATCCTCGTGGTCAACACCGCCCAGGAAACCCGCGATCTGATCGAGCATTACGACGCCTCCCCGGAAAGGATCGTCGTGGTCTCCCCGGGTGCGGACACCGAGCTGTATACCCCGGGAACGGACCGCATGACGGAGCGCGCCCGCCGCCAGCTGGGCATCCCGCTGCACACCAAGGTGGTGGCGTTCGTGGGCCGCCTGCAAAAGTTCAAAGGCCCCGAGGTTCTGATTCGCGCTACCGCGGAGCTCATGGAGCGCGATCCGGATCGCAGCTTGCGCGTCGTAATCTGTGGTGGGGCCTCCGGGGCGAATTCCTCTCCGGATACCTATCACAATCTGGCCCGTGAGCTGGGGGTGGAGCGTGTGGTGCGTTTCCTCAGCCCGCGCCCGCCGCAGGAGCTCGTGGCCATCTACCAGGCCGCGGACATCGTCGCGGTTCCCAGCTATAACGAGTCCTTCGGGCTGGTGGCCATGGAGGCGCAGGCCTCCGGAACGCCCGTGGTGGCAGCGGCCGTCGGCGGGCTGCCCATCGCCGTCGCGGACGGTGACACGGGCTTGCTCGTCCACTCACACTCAGCGCAGGACTGGGCGGACGCATTGGAGCAGCTGCTTGACGACGATCCCCGCCGCATCGCCATGGGCGAAGCCGCCGTCGATCACGCCCAACAGTTCAGCTGGGCAGCGGCGGCCACCCAGCTGGAGAATATTTACGCCGATGCGATGAGTGTCGAGATTCCGGATTGTCACGCGCGCCGGGCAATCGGATATTAAAACCACCTGACGCGCTGTCGAAAAACGTGGCATGCTGGTGTTTATGAGTAACGGAAAGCTGATTCTACTTCGACACGGACAGTCCGAATGGAACGAGTCCAACCAGTTCACCGGTTGGGTTGACGTCAACCTCACCGCCAAGGGTGAGGGCGAGGCCAAGCGTGGCGGCGAGCTGCTCAAGGAACAGGGCATCTTGCCGAATATCGTCTACACCTCCCTGCTGCGCCGTGCCATCCGCACCGCCAATATTGCGCTCAACGCTGCGGACCGCCACTGGATCCCGGTTGTGCGCGACTGGCGCCTCAACGAGCGCCACTACGGCGCCCTGCAGGGCCTTAATAAGGCAGAGACCAAGGATAAGTACGGCGAGGAGCAGTTCATGGCATGGCGTCGTTCTTACGGCACCCCGCCGCCTGAGCTGGAGGATGGCGCCGAGTACTCCCAGGCCGGTGACCCGCGCTACGCCAGCCTGGATCAGGTTCCGCGCACCGAGTGCCTGAAGGACGTCGTCGAGCGCTTCGTTCCTTATTTCGAGGAAGAGATTCTGCCGCGCGCCAAGAAGGGTGAGACCGTTCTCATCGCCGCGCACGGCAACTCCCTGCGCGCGCTGGTCAAGCATCTGGATCAGATCTCCGATGAGGAGATTGCCGGGCTCAATATTCCGACCGGTATCCCGCTGGTTTACGAGATCACCGAGGACGGTTCGGTTGTGAACCCGGGCGGCACGTACCTGGATCCGGAAGCTGCTGCTGCCGGCGCCGCTGCCGTGGCTGCCCAGGGCGGAAAGAAGTAACCGCCCAGGAAGCTGCGTGCTGCGCACGATCCCCAGGGAGCTTATACTCCTTGGGGATTCTTTGTAGGGGTGTGATTGATTGTGGAACTGGTACTCGCTTTCCTCGCCGGTGTGGTGGCCTGCGGCCTGGCCATACCGGTGATCACCCGGATCCGTGAACGGATGGAGCGCCGCCGCGTCCGCGATGCAGACGCTAACCAGGTCACCAGTGTTAGCCAGGTTCTGCACCTAGCCGTGGGTGGTTCCCCATCTGGAATGACTGTGCTTTCGCGCACGAAAGAGGTCATCTTCTCTAACCCCGCTGCCCATGAAATGTCGATGGTGCACGACCGCGCGGTGAACCCCGACATTTGGAAGGTCGCGGAAGAGGTCTTCGAAGACAAAGAGACCCGCACGCTGGACCTTGCTATCCCCAAACGGCGCACCGGCAACCGCGTGATTCAGGTGCGCGCAGTGGTCCAGCCGCTGACGCTCAACGATGATCGCTTCGTCATCGTCTACGGCACCGACGAATCCGAATCGGTGCGCATGGAATCCGCTCGTCGTGACTTCGTGGCCAACGTGTCGCACGAGCTGAAGACCCCGGTGGGCGGCATCGCCCTGCTAGCCGAGGCGCTCCTCCAGGACACCGGGGACCCCGAGCACGTCGAGTACTTCGGTAGCAAGGTGCAGAAGGAAGCGGCGCGCATGGCGGACATGGTCAGCGAGCTCATCTCCCTGTCCAAGTTGCAGGGGGCGGAGGCCCTCCCGGAGATGGAGCCGCTCGACCTCGATGAGGTCATTGATGAAGCCATCACCCGCAACCAACTCGCTGCCGATTCCCACCACAACCAGCTCACCCGCGGCGAATCCGCAGGCGTCAAGGTGATGGGAGATAAGTCCCTCCTGGTGACGGCGATTTCCAACCTGATCTCCAACGCCATCCACTATTCGCCAGATGAACTACCGGTGTCGGTAACGCAGAAGGTGGTCGGCGGGAAGGTCGTTCACATTCGCGTCACGGATCGCGGCATTGGCATCGCCCCAGAGGATCAAAAGCGCGTGTTTGAACGCTTCTTCCGCGTGGACAAGGCGCGCTCCCGGCAGACCGGCGGAACGGGCCTGGGCCTGGCCATTGTGAAGCACGTCGTGGCTAATCACGGCGGCAACATCAAGCTGTGGTCGCGCCCCGGAACTGGCTCGACGTTCACTATCGAGCTCCCTATATACGCCGAAGAGAAGCCAGCAGATAATCTTATTAACCGGGATAATATAGAAGACGGAGCCGTCAGCTCTGCCGCCCCTGGTTTGCAGCGCGCCGTGGCGCGTGTAGCAGCTCGTCGAAAGGATAAAGCGCAATGACCACCATCCTCATCGTTGAAGATGAAGAGTCGCTGGCCGATCCCCTCGCCTTCCTCCTCCGAAAGGAGGGATTCGACGTACTCCTCGCCCCGGATGGGCCCAGCGCGCTCGAACAGTTTGCGGCAAATAAAGTAGACATCGTCCTGCTGGACCTTATGCTGCCGGGAATGTCTGGAACCGACGTCTGCAAGCAATTGCGCACGACGTCCTCCGTTCCGGTGATTATGGTGACCGCGCGCGACTCAGAGATTGACAAGGTCGTGGGCCTGGAGCTCGGCGCGGATGATTATGTGACCAAGCCTTATTCCTCCCGCGAGCTCATCGCCCGCATCCGCGCGGTGCTGCGCCGCGGCCACGACGTTTCCTCTGACAACGCCGAGGAGGAACCGGACGATCAGATTCTAGAAGGCGGCCGTGTGCGCATGGATGTCGAGCGACACACCGTGCTCGTCGCCGGTGAACCGGTCTCCATGCCGCTCAAGGAATTCGACCTTCTCGAGTACTTGCTGCGCAACGCTGGGCGCGTGTTGACCCGCGGACAGCTCATCGACCGCATCTGGGGCGCCGACTACGTGGGTGACACCAAGACTCTCGACGTTCATGTCAAGCGCCTGCGCTCCAAGATCGAAGCCGAGCCTTCCCACCCGCAGCAGCTCGTGACGGTGCGCGGCCTCGGCTACAAGTTCGAGGCTTAAGCGCGAGGATCCGCCGGGTGCCGCGGGAAGTCGACCCCGGAGCGCGCCCGGGCCTCGCAGTGCTTGGCCAGAATCTCGTAGCTCTCCTCGCCAAGTAGCGCGATGAGCTCGGTCTTCTGTGACTTCCACAGCGGCTCATCCGCTATGTGGCAGGAGGGATCCGCCGAGCAATACCAATCGAAGTCCTCGCCGCCGTTGCCCCACCCGCGGCGATCATATTCGCCGATAGTGGTCCGCAGGATTTCCTCCCCGTCGGGGCGCTCCTCATAGTCTTCGTGCCGGCGAATCGGCAGTTGCCAGCATACTTCGGGCTTGACCACGGTAAGCTCCTCGCCCGCCTCGAGCGCCCATTGGTGGATAGCGCAGCCCGCGCCCGTGGGCCAGCCGGCACGGTTAGCGAAGATGCAGGCGCCGTCGACAAGCGGCGTCTTTAGCGCGGGTTCCGGCTCGCCGTCATCGCCGTCGAGCTCATCCCACTCCAGCCACGGTTCCAGCTCCTCGGGCTCACCGTGTTGAAGGAACTCATCTACCCCCTCAGGGCGGTGCTGCCAGAAGCGGGCGGGCATGCGGGAGACGGCGTCGTGAAGCTGCTCCCTGTCTGTCTCATCAGCCATGTAGGCGCCGTGGACGCAGCAGCCGACGTCGGGCTGTTGCTTATCGATGCCGTGGCACCTCTCGGTTCCAAACTGGCAGGCATAGTGCGATTCGAGCCAGGTCAGGTCGATGGAAAAGACGTGGAGTGGATCGTTTGGATCCGTAAATTCAAACCACTCTCTGGGAAAATCGGGGGCCTTTTCGCGGCCGGCCAAGATGGAAGCCGCCGCTGGGGAGGAGGCGGGAAAACCCAGGTAAACTTCATTTGATTTCGGGCGATTCACACCTACCCACGGTAGACCTACTACTCTAGAGGCGTGCGATTAGGTGTATTAGACGTCGGAAGTAATACCGTCCACCTCGTTGCGGTCGATGCCGCAACCGGTGGGCGGCCTTCGCCGATGAGCGATTGGAAGACCCCGCTGCGTCTGGTGGAACAGCTAGACAAGGACGGCAACATCCACGAGAAGGGCATGAAGAAGCTCATCTCCGCCGTGGGTGAGGCCGCTGAGCTGGGCCAGAAGCTGGGCTGTGATGAATTCATCGCCTTTGCTACCTCTGCCGTGCGCTCGGCCACGAACTCGGCCAAGGTCCTCGATGAAGTTGAGAAGCAAACCGGCGTCCGCCTAGAGATTTTGTCGGGTGAGGAGGAAGCGCGCTTGACCTTCCTTGCCGCCCGCCGTTGGTATGGCTGGTCCGCTGGCCGCATCACCAACCTCGATATCGGTGGCGGTTCGCTGGAGCTGTCCACTGGTACCGACGAGCATCCGGAAATGGCTTTCTCCCTGGACTTGGGAGCTGGCCGCCTGACCCATAACTGGTTCGATACTGATCCGCCGCAGAAATCCAAGGTGAATTTGCTGCGGGATTACATTGATGCGGAACTGGTCGGCGTGGCCGATAAGATGCGTGCGCTGGGCCCCGCGGGTTTGGCCGTGGGCACCTCGAAAACATTCCGCACGCTGGCCCGTTTGACCGGTGCTGCACCGTCTTCGGCGGGTCCCTACGTCAAGCGCACCCTCACGGCGCCGGGTTTGCGTCAGCTGATTTCCTTCATCTCCCGTATGACTGCAGCTGACAGGGCGGACCTTGAGGGTGTAAGTTCTACCCGATCGCATCAAATCGTCGCCGGTGCTTTAGTGGCGGAGGCGAGCATGCGTGCCCTGGGAATCGAAAAGCTGGAGATCTGCCCCTGGGCTCTCCGAGAAGGTGTCATTTTGCGCCGTACCGATAAGGGACTGGAATAGGAAAGAAACGTGGCTGACAAGAAACAGTTGACAGTTGCGGAGCTGCTGGCCCGTAACGCGAAGGACCGACCCGGCGAGGAGAAGAGCCCCCGCCGCCGTCGCCGGAGCCTCGATGAAGGCGGCATCTCAGTTGCGGAGCTGACCGGCAATCTCGAAAAGGTCAAGGCAACCCCGGCTGAGGCAAAGCACTCGAACGTCTCCATCGATGAAACGGCCCCGGTCATTCCCGCGCCGAAAAAGGAGCAGAAGGAACAGCCTAAGCAGGAGACTCCTCAGCAGGAGGAATCCAAGAAGAAGGCTGACAAGCCTCAGGCCGCCGCTGTCCCCGTAGAGAAGCCAGCTGAGTCGGAGACCAAGCGCTCCCAGCCCTCTGACGAGGACACGCGCGTTATCCAAAAGATCAAGGACGAGCCTAAGAAGAAGGCTGAGGCAAAGAAGACTGAGGCTAAGGCCGAGCCGAAGGTCGAAGAAAAGACCGACGATAAGGCCGAAACAAAGGTCGCAGACAAGCCCGCACCACAGGCTCTGGTAGCAACCGAGGATGACACCGTCACCACCGGTGAGCTCGAAGCAGTCGATCAGGACCTTGAAGAGTACGACGAGGACTACGACGACGAGGAGGAGGGCAAGCTCAACCCCTTTGCCGTCGTCCTGCTCGCCCTCGTGGGTATCGTGCTCGGTGCCATCGTGTTCAAGGGCTTTGAGATTCTCTGGGACCGCTTCGACCGCCTCGTCGTCGTCGTGCTCGGCGTCGTTGTCACCGGCGTCATCGTCGGAATCGTCCACGCACTGCGCACCAGCCGCGATGGTTTGTCGATGTTCCTCGCAGCCGTCGCTGGCCTCGTGCTTACCTTCGGCCCGCTGCTCGTTGTGATGTAATCACCTGTTCCACAAGACACTTTCTATAAGGCATCTGTCACAAGGCATCTGTTAAAAGGTATCTTTGCCCCTGCAAACGCCTTTTATCCCTTGCAAAGGGCGTTTTTAGAGCAGAAAACGCCTTCTGGCAGATGCCTTTTGCATGCGCGGGGTCAACCTGCGGGCAAAGCCTTGACCTGGTGGCCGCGTTCCAGCCTTTCTGGCACCCTGGGATGCATGACAAAAATTGCAGTACTTGGTGGAGGACAAATCGGCGAGGCCCTAGTTTCCGGGCTGGTGAATGCAGGCTACGAGGCCGCAGACATTGTGGTGACTAACCGCCGCTCCGAGCGCGGTGAGGAGCTGAAGAACGCTTACGGTGTGAGTGTTACCAGCGATAACGCCGCGGCGATCGACGGCGCCGACTACATCTTTGCGTGTGTGAAGCCCTATGCCATCGTCGAGCTTCTCGAGGGCCTCGACATCCCCAAGACAGCTGTGGTCGCCTCCATGGCGGCTGGTCTGACCCTCGACACCCTGGAGAAGGCCGCCGGTGAGGGCGTTCCCGTCGTCCGCGTCATGCCGAACACTCCCATGCTGGTGGGCAAGGGCATGTGCACCTGCGCGGGTGGTGCCCACGTCACGAAGGAGCAGCTCGACGGCGTGGTCAAGCTGCTGGAGGCCGTCGGTGAGGTCGCCGTCATCGAAGAAAAGCACATTGATGCCGCTACCGCCCTGGCGGGTTCTGCGCCTGCCTACTACTTCCTGGTCACCGAAGCGCTCATTGATGCCGGCGTCCAACTCGGCCTCACCCGCGACGTTGCCGAGAAGCTGGCCACCCGCACTGCACAGGGCGCGGGTGAAATGTTGGCTGAATCCGGTAAGGATCCGGTCGCTTTGCGCGCAGGGGTAACCTCCCCGGGGGGAACCACTGCCGCTGCCCTTCGCGAGCTCGAGGAGTCCGGACTTCGAGGCGCCTTTTTCCGCGCCGCTGAGGCATGTTCCCAGCGTGCGCAGGAACTTGCCTAGAGTTCTCCACCGCCCTGGGAGCGATGTGACACCTGTTGTCATTCGGGCTTGATGGGGAACAACGGTGCGAAAGAGGAAAAAATTAGCACTTGGGTCGCATTAGTCACAGGTTTCACGCTAAGCTGGCAGGAGCGCGTGCGTGATAGTCCTGTGGGAGGGGAAGCCTACAGCGCGTCACGTGCTGAAGGGTTAAATAAACTATGACGAATGAAGATAAGGGAACCTTCCTGACCATCGCCGAAGTTGCGGAGATCATGCGTGTCTCCAAGATGACGGTGTACAGGTTGGTTCATGCAGGTGACATGCCGGCAGTGCGCGTGGGACGCTCGTTCCGCGTTCACGAATCCGCCGTCAAGGAATACCTTGAGGCTTCCGTGTACGGAGCCTAGCGCGCACCTCTCTCTGACAGCGCCCACCACTGCGGACCCTCGCGGTCCACGGCGGTGGGCGCTGCCGTTAGTTTTGGTGCTGGGTAGGCCACTAGGTAAGATAGTGAACATTCGTTTCGGCACTGGTATGCCTGTGTCTCCCCGTTTCGCGGGGGCCGCCTCGAGTGCACCGTGGGTGGTTTTATTCCAGGCGTTGCCGGCCGGGTTACGTACGTACTGATACCGAAAGTGAGGAAACCTGCTATGGGTTCTGTCATCAAGAAGCGCCGCAAGCGCATGTCCAAGAAGAAGCACCGCAAGATGCTTCGCCGCACCCGCGTTCAGCGCCGTAAGCTGGGCAAGTAAAGCTTCGCCTGCAAACTCCCCGCATGGTCCTTTTGGGATCGTGGCGGGGAGTTTCTGTTATCTTTTCTCCTTCCCGTCATTTCAGATGACCGCGCCGTCGTTTCAAACGACGACACCGCTTAGAACGGAATATCTTCCTGCGGGGTGCTGGGGGTGCGGGGTTCCTCGGCAGCGTCGTGCGCGTTGTGAGCCTCTTGTGCTTCCTCGTAGGCGCGCTCGCGGGTGGCCGTGATCTTTTGGGCTACCGTCTGGGCCCAACGCTTCGTCTTCTTTGCCAGCGGGCCAGTCGGCTCCGTCATGGCCCACGTTCCGTCCTCGTAGAGCCACACGATGTCCCCAGTATGCGGATCCATGATGTAGTGCGCGCGCCCATCAGTCTTCATGTTGTGGTGGTGCTGGCACAGGCTGGCCAAGTTGCGCGGGTGCGTGGCGCCACCATCGGCGTAGTTAATGCGGTGGTCCATTTGGCACAGGTAGGCCGGCCGGTTGCATCCCGGAGCGCGGCAGGTGCCGTCCCGGCCCTCCACGTATTTGCGGATGAGCTCTGAACAAACGTAGCTGGCTGACTCCGGCGGCTGCGAGGAAAGGTCGCGCGTGCGTGTTGCGGGAATGTCCTGTGACGTCCAACCATGCCCTTGGACGAAGGTGGGAGCGTTGTCGATATCGCTGGCTTGATAGGTGTGCAGAATGACGGTCGCGGGCGGAGAGATACTGCCGGCGATGAGCTTCTTCAGGGCATCGGCCTGTGAAAGGCCGTTTTCCTTTGCTGCCTGCTTGATGTAGCCATCCAAAATCATGCCCGTGGCGCTATCGGTATTGAGCTCGAGGATGCCGCGCTCGCCAGTATCGGTAAAAGTATATGAGTCCTTCTTCGGGGAATCGCGGAAGGAAAAGGACTTGTTGATGCTCTTGCAGATATCGCGCACCTTGCGCCCAATCTGCGCCGGGGTAGGAAAGACCTGGTTCGGTGAGGTAGGGGTGAAGAAGGTGGCAAGGGCGTCGTCGATAAGCGCGAGTGTTTCCGCAGGCAGCGCGCCCAGTTTGGTCAAGGTGCGGTCGATGGTGATGAGCGCTTTCATATCGAGCAAGAACTGACTGTCTTGCAGGGCCTTGACCTGCGGTAGCTCCGTGAGGCGGTGCACGGCTAGACAGCATTCACTAACGGTGTAGTCCCCGACGCCAAGCTTGGCGACGAGCCTCTGGCACGCGACCCCGAAATCCTCATCGAGGTCTGGCATGGCGGCTACCCACGAGCGGTAGTCTGCACGGCGAGCGGCGCTGCGCTCCACGGCGAGGGCGCAGTCAGGGTTCATATGGGAAAAGTAGGCGGTTTGGGTGGCGGTATTCACGGTATCCCCCGAGATTGACGTGTCGATGATATGTTCTAAACGCACTATAAAATATGCCCCGGACATCTATCTCTACCTGGCATTATTGGGATATCTGGGAGGGGGTTATGGAGCCTGTATTTGTCGCTATACACCGAGTGGGGAGTGCCATCCTTCTCACCCCACAGGAGCTCATCGCGTACGTAAAATAGCGAACTATGTTGCCTCGACTCCTCACTCTTAACAGCCTGGTTATTTCGCAGACCAAGTCCTTCATGCAGGATGAATTCCTGATCGCCGATGACGAGGGCGTGCCCGTCGGGACGATTCTGCAGTCGACGAGCCTGAAGGACATGTTCTTCAACGCCTCCCGCAGCCTTCAAGTTGCCTTCACGGATGAGCAGGGAAACCCGCAACAGCCGCTCATGGTGATCAAGGATCCGCCCAACTTCGTGCAGGATACCTATGAGGTGTATCTGCCGGGCGTCGAGAAGCCCATGGCGATCGTGACCAAGCGGTTTGCCATGTTCAAGACGCGGCTGAGCCTAGAAATGGAGGGCTTTCCGGAGATCGAGATTGAAGGCGATGTCTGGGATTGGAATATCACGATTACCAGCCAGGGGCAGCCGCTGGCAGAGGTGCGCAACGAGTGGGGAGGCGTGGGCAGGTTCCTAGCCGGTAAGAATACCTACCGCCTCAGCATCGCGCCGGGGCTCGACCCGCAGCAGCATGCAGGGTTGATTGGTGCGGTCATGTGCATGGACATGCTGCGCACTAAGGCTCAAAACAGCAGTTAGCGGCGCACGAACCGCCAGCTGCCATAGGAGAAGAGCGCGGTGGCGAGTGCCGGGAGGCCGTAGGTGCGCACGGCCTTGCGTACCGAGCGGTAGTCGCGGATGAGCCAGCCTTTTTCTTCGGCGATATCGCGCAACTTGGAATCCGGGTTAATGGCCACGGGGGTCCCCACCATGGAGAGCATCGGGACATCGTTGGCGCTGTCGGAGTAGGCAGTGCAACGCTCAAGGTCGAGGTTCTCCAAGGTGGCCAGCGCTGCCACGGCGTGCTTTTTACCTGGGCCGTGGAGGATATCGCCGACGAGGCGGCCGGTGAAGCGACCATCTTTCACCTCCGCCACGGTGCCGAGCGCGCCCGTGAAACCGAAGCGCTGCGCCAGAATCTGCGCCAGCTGCACGGGGGTGGCGGTGACCAGCCACACCTGCTGGCCGGCGTCGAGGTGCATCTGCGCCAGCTGCTTCGTGCCCGGGTAGGCCTTCCGGGCCATCGATTGGTCCACGATGCTCTCGCACAAGGCCACCATCTCATCTACCGAGCGGCCCTTGACGAACTCGAGCGCCTGCACGCGCCCAGCAGCCACGTCGGCGGCATTCTCCGATCCGGAAATGCGGAACTTGAGCTGCTTCCAGGCAATGGGCAGAATTTCTGAGAGCTTGAAGTAGCGACGCCGCGCGAGGCCCAAGGCAAAGGACACGAGCGAGGACCCTTGGACCAAGGTGTTGTCCACATCAAAGAAGGCTGCAGCGCCGGCGTCTTGGGGGATGTCTGGGTCGGGCTCGGTTATGGAGCGCGACCCCGCCGATTCGAAGGAACCCTGGACGGAATCGATGCCAGAGGAGAAGGCATCCAGGTCGATGCCGAAGAGGTGCTCCACGGCGGCGGCTGCCGACGCCTCACCGGCCGTACGCTGGTGCTCTTCGCCGAGCGGGGCGAAAGCCTGTTGCTCCAGGAAATTGCGCAAGTTTCCCCTGCTAGCGGTCCAATTGGCAAGGAACTCGCGGGGAGAATCGGGCATACCAGGAGGGAGCGGGAGGGGCACGCGTTCAGCTTTCATAGGGTGGGCGGACTAACGTGTCCATAGTAAACCGCGAAACGTTCTACGTCCTACCGAGGAGAGCTTTATGTCCCACGTCGTCGAACTGATGGTGCGTACCACGTGCGGCTCCTGCGCGCGCGTTCTGGAGCAGATTACCCCGGTGGTCCGTCACGCTGGGGCAGAGCTTAAAGTGTGCAACGTCGATGAGGATGCGGAGCTGGCCATGGAATACGGCGATCGCGTTCCTGTTGTGGTTATTGATGGAGAGGAATTCTCCTGCTGGGAAGTGGACAATGAGGAGCTAGCGCAGGCGCTGGCGGACTAGCTTTCTGTGGGCACTTCCGTGAGTTTCGGAAACGAGATGACAACTAGTAGTCTTTTGGATGATCTATGTCATCCAAAGGGATGATGCAAAACTGGAGGGTTGTGCATGAGTGTGCTCGTCGTGGGCATGTCGCATCAGTCGGCGCCGGTGGCGCTGCTGGAAAAGCTGAGCATGGACGAGACCGTGCAGAATGACACTTGCCGGGCCATGGTGTCGGCGGGCTCGCTGAGCGAGGCGATGATTATCTCCACCTGCAACCGCCTCGAGGTATACACCGTCACCAACTCTTTCCACACCGGGGTCCAGGATGTCGTGCGCAACCTCGCTGACGTTTCCGGGGTGGAGGAGGAGAAGCTGCGCTCCTATCTCTATGTGCGCTATGCCGACGCCGTCGCTGAGCACCTCATGATGGTGGCCTCAGGCTTGGACTCGATGGTGGTAGGGGAGCAGCAGATCATCGGCCAGGTGCGCACCGCCTACCAGTTTGCTTCGGAGCAAGGAACCGTCGGCCCGCGCATCCATGCGCTGGCGCAGTCCGCGCTGCGCACCGGCAAGCGGGTGCATTCCGAAACCGAGATCGATGAGGCGGGCTCCTCCATGGTCTCCTTTGCTTTTGATCAGGCGCTGAGCCGCATGGGCAGGGAAGATCTCGCGGGCAAGCGCGTGCTCATCTTGGGCGCAGGCGCGATGGCCTCGCTCGCGGCAACGCACGCGGGGCGCCTGGGTGCGCAGCTAATTATCGCGAACCGCACCATTGCCCGTGCGGAGCGCGTGGCACAGCATGCCCATGAGGCGGGCGTGTACGCGGACGTTATCGACTTCTCGGTGCGCGCCCAGGCCCTGCGCGATGTGGACGTGGCAATTTCCGCCACGGGAGCCCAGGGCTTCACTATTACGGCGGCCGACGTCGAGCGCTATCACGTAGCCGACCGCGAGCTGATGCTCGTGGATCTCTCTCTGCCGCGCGATATTGATGACGCTGTGGCAGAGGTCGAGGGAGTCGATCTGGTCAACATCGAGAGGCTCAGCAACTCCCTGCAGGCAGCCGATACCGACCTGGCCGCCGGTACCAGCCCGCACGCGCAGGCGCGGCGCATCGTCAGCGAAGAGCTGGAAGCCTATGCCTCTGAGCAACGCGTCCGCGACGTCGTCCCGGCGGTCTCAGCTCTGCGCAAGCGGGCCGCGAACCTGGTCCAGTGCGAGGTAGCGCGGCTGGAGCAGAAGCACCCGGAGCTGGATGAGCGCCAGATGGGAGATATCAATCGCGCCCTCAAGCGCGTTGCGGATAAGCTGCTGCACGAGCCCACGGTCCGCGCGAAGCAGCTCGCGGCGAACTCTGGCACCGTGAGCCACGAGACCGCACTGCAGGAGCTTTTTGGACTCCACCTGGAGGGCAGCGGCGTCGCCGTGGACGTGGCGGAGCTGCCGGACGCCGCGCAGATGGAAGCCGCGGAAAGCACTAAGGAAGAAAAGGACGCATAGATGTTGAAGATCGGTACCCGAGGATCCCTCCTGGCCACGACTCAGTCGGGCCACGTGCAAGAGTGGCTGCAAGAGGAAGGCTATGAGGCTGAGCTGCACATCGTCACCACGCAGGGTGACGTCAATATGGCTCCCGTGGAGCGCATCGGCGTGGGCGTGTTTACCCAGGCCCTGCGTGAGGCCGTCGCCCGCGGCGAGTGCGAGATCGCAGTGCACTCTTTTAAGGACCTGCCCACGGCTGCCGATGACCGTTTCGACCTCGTGGTTCCGCAGCGCCAGGACGTCCGTGAGGCGCTCATTGCCCGCGATGGCCTGACCCTCAAGGAGCTGCCGGAGGGCGCACGTGTGGGGACCTCCGCGCCGCGGCGCATCAGTCAGCTGCGCGCTATGCGCCCGGACCTGGATATCCGTCCGCTGCGCGGCAACATCGATACCCGCATGGGCAAGGTCACCAGCGGCGAGCTCGACGCCGTCCTTCTGGCCTACGCCGGCCTCGTGCGCGCGGGTTACGCGAACCGCGCCACCGAGGTCTTCGATCCGGAGGTCTTCATGCCTGCGCCTGCGCAGGGCGCGCTGGCTATCGAGGCCGTCAAGGGAACCGAGGCAGCGAAGGCCATCGCCTTGCTTGCCGACGGCCCCGCCACCGCCGCCACCCGCGCCGAGCGCACCGTGCTTTCCCAACTGGAGGCCGGTTGCACCGCGCCGGTCGCTGCCACTTCCCACTGGGAAGGCGAGCAGCTGGTCGTTCGTGGCGGTGTCTTCGCCCTCGACGGCTCCCGCCAGCTCATCGCTCAGGCTCAAGGAGCAGCGGACGAGGCTGAAGAATTGGGGCGCGCGGTCTCCAAGGAGCTCTTCGCGCAGGGAGCTGCAGACGTACTGGCAGCGGAGTAATCGCACGTAGATTTTTGGTTTCGGGCCTTTTCCTTTAGTGTGTATCTAGCACACGATCATTGAGAGCAATGATTAAGGGCCCCTTAACTCGCGAGTGAGGGGCTTTCTTGTCTCCACTCCCGCGCCTGCCACGCTTCGGCGCTGGGGCACTCGGAATCTACAAACTAGAAAAGAACCTTATGAGCAATGCCGTGCCGGATACCCAGCCTGAGCTGGGTAAGTCTGATCTGGGCAAAGTCGTCTTCGTCGGTGCCGGCCCAGGTAATCCCGACCTGCTGACCGTCCGCGCCCGCGAGGTTCTGGAGACGACCGCCAACGTCGTCACCGACCCGGGGGTCTCGCAGGGCGTGCGTGACATGGTGGCGCAGCAGGTGCCGGTTCCGCAGGAGCTTCTCGACGCCGCCGAGGAAGAGTACGAGCGCATCTGCGCCGCTGCCAAGGAAGCGGGTGCGCGCCGCAAGCCGCCACGCCCGGCACCGCCGACGGCGGCGGTGTTTGAGGAGGTCGAGGGGGACGTCGTCAAGCAACTGCGTAACGCGCTCGAGCGCGCCGAGGGGCACGACGTGATCCGTCTGGTTACCGGTAACCCGCTCAACCGTGAGTCCATCAAGGCGGAGATCACCGCCGTGGCCGCCGCTGGCATGGAATTCCAGGTGGTCCCGGGCATGTCTCTGCCCTCGACGGTTCCGTCCTTCGCGGGCATTGCTCTTGGTGCGACCTATACCGAGGCCGATATCACGGAAGGCGCGGACTGGGACGCACTGGCCACCGCGACGCAGCCGCTGGTTTTGCAGGCCACGGCAGATGACCTGCCGGTTATTTCCGCCGAGCTGGTGGAGCGCGGGATGCCGGCGGAGACGGAAGCGTACGTCACCGTGCACGGCACCACGCGTCTGCAGCGCACCCACGAAACCACGCTGGGAACACTCGGCAAGCTCGATGCTGAGTTGCCGGGCGAGCTCGTGGTCACGCTGGGGCGCAGCTTTGATGACCGCTCGAAGTACTCCTGGTGGGAGAATCGTTCGCTCTATGGTTGGCGCGTGCTGGTGCCGCGCACGAAGGAGCAGGCCGCGGCGATGAGCGCTCGCCTGGCCGGCCACGGCGCCATTCCGCAGTCGGTGCCCACTATTTCCGTGGAGCCGCCGCGCAACCCGGCGCAGATGGATCGCGCCATCAAGGGCATTGTCGAGGGCCGCTACAAGTGGGTCGTGTTCACCTCCGTCAATGCGGTGAGCGCAGTGTGGAAGAAGATCGCGGAACTCGGCCTCGACGCTCGCGACTTTGCCGGCGTGCACCTAGCTGCGGTGGGGCAGAAGACCGCCGATGCTATTCGCGCCAAAGGCATGGTCCCGGAGCTGTTGCCGCCGGCGACGAAGCAGAACGCCGAGGGCCTCGTGGAGGTCTTCCCCAACTACGTTGAGGATATCGACGCCGTGGGGCGTGTACTGCTGCCGCGCGCCGATATCGCCGGCGAGGCGCTGGTGACTGGCCTGCTGGACTTGGGCTGGGAAGTCGATGATGTCGTAGCCTACCGCACGGTGCGTGCGGCCCCGCCGGCCGCGGAGATCCGCGACATGATCAAGACCGGCGGCTTCGACGCCGTGGCCTTTACCTCGCCGTCGACGGTGCGCAACCTCGTCGGCATTGCGGGCAAGCCGCATACCCGCACCATCATCGCCTGCATTGGCCCCTCCACCAAGGCGGCGGCCGAGGAGGTGGGCCTGCGCGTGGACGTGGTCCCGGAGGTCGCGGACGTGCCGATGCTTGTCGACGCCCTCGCTGACCACGTCGCGGCCCTGCGCGCTGCCGGCAACCTTCCTGCTCCGCGCAAGAAGCGCCGCTCGCGCAAGAAGACGGCGTAGACCGCTTCTGGGCGGGCAGGAGAGGGGCGACTAGAGTCGAGAAGGTAGTTCAATTTTCTCGTAGCTCAAAGGAGAGTTTTTACTCATGAGCATTGCTCGCCGCCCCCGCCGCCTACGTCAGAACCCGGCTTTTAGGGATTTGGTTGCGGAAACCTCGCTGCGCCCCTCCGACCTCATCCTCCCGATGTTCGTGGTCGACGGTCTGAACGAACCCCGTGATATCCCCTCCATGCCGGGCGTGCAGCAGCACAGCCTGGATTCCCTCAAGCGTGCCGCGCACGAGGCCCTCGATGCGGGCGTGACCTGCGTTGACCTCTTCGGCGTGCCGCGCGAAGAGGATAAGGACGCGACCGGCTCCGTGGCCTGGGACCCGCAGGGCATCCTCAACGTGGCGATTGCGGAGCTGCGTCAGGAATTCGGCGATGACCTCATCGTCATGGCGGATACCTGCCTCGACGAGTTCACCTCCCACGGCCACTGCGGCGTGGTCGATGACCAGGGCCGCGTGCTCAACGATGAAACCGTGGAGCTCTACCAGGATATGGCCCGCTCCCAGGCCCGTGCTGGCGCGCACATGGTCAGCCCTTCCGGCATGATGGATGGTCAGATTGCCGCGATCCGCGAGGCCCTCGATGAGGCCGGCCACGAGGATGTTGCCATCATGGCCTACTCGGCCAAGTACGCTTCGGCCTTCTTCGGCCCCTTCCGCGATGCCGTGGGCTCCTCCCTGGAGGGCGACCGCCGCACCTACCAGCAGGACCCGCGTAATTTCCGCGAGTCCATGCTGGAAGTGGACCTGGACATCGAGGAAGGCGCGGACATCGTCATGGTTAAGCCTGGCCTGCCGTACCTCGATGTGCTGGCCGGTGCTGTCGAGCGCTCCTCCGTGCCGGTAGCTGTATACCAGGTCTCCGGCGAGTACGCGATGATTCAGGCCGCTTCCCAGAACGGGTGGATCGATGGCGAGGCCGTTATGCTGGAGTCCTTGACCGCGTTCAAGCGCGCGGGCGCGGATCAGATCCTGACCTACTTCGCCACGGACGCCGCCCGCTTGCTCAAGTAAAAGGAGAATCGTGACGTTCAGCCCGAACACTACGCCGTCGGCACACAAGCCGGCGAAGCAGGATACGGAGCCGGATAAGGAGCAGGCCAAGCGCACCGAAGCCGTCTCCCTCATGCTCAAGGTGTGGACCGTTGCCTTGGTGCTCGAGGTGGTGCACCTGGTCTTGAGCATCGTGCTGACCCTGCTGAATAGGGAGGAGCTCTTTGCCCAGGCCCGCACTACGGCGGAGTCCGCAGCGGAGAAGTCCGGGCAGGACGTCAGCGATGCCCTCGTACAGCTCGTGGGCTATGGCTCGGTGGCGTTTAGCTCGCTGATTTCACTCGCCATCGTGGTGCTGTTGGGCATCATGCTGGGCTTTATCCACAAGAACTCCAAGGCAGCCGGTACTGGCCGGCGCCTGTGGTTCGCCTTCTCCCTCTACTTTGGCCTCCGCGTGCTCATCGTCTTCATCAGCAGCCCCGCCGGGGCGAGCGCGCCGGATTGGCTCTTCTTACTCGATGGTGCCGTGCAGATCCTCGTCGGCGTGGCGGCCGTGATGGGCTTGATGTTCTCCACCAAGGAAGAGGTGCTCGAGTACACCGGCGAGATGGAGCAGCTGCGCCAGATGCGCAAGGAGATGGAGGAGCAGCGCCGCCAGGAAAACCTGGAGGAGCGCGAGAAGAAGAACAAGGACAATAAAGAAAAGGACAGGGAGAAAGAAGACAACAAGGACGGCAAGCGATGAGCGAGCGCCCCGGTCCCGCGGACTATAACCGCCGCCCACGCCGCCCTAAGAAGCAGGGTGAGCAAGACTTTTCCACCTGGCCTTCGCAGCTGCGCATTGCCTACTGGGTCTGCGTGATTGCCGCAATTGTCATGCTCACCGCCGGAATGGTGGGGATCTTTGGTTCCTATACATCGGTGACGAACACCCAGCTCAGCCCGGAGCAGGTGGACTATATCCGCTTCAACACGCGTTTTGCGGCCATCTCCAACGTGGTGGGTGCCGTCATCATCGCGGCCTGCTCCGCGCAGCTGGCAAGCGGCTCAGTATGGGCGCGCCGCATCATCACCGCGGTGTCTGCCTACACCATGTTCGTCAGCATTGCGGCGCTGATCGCGGGCGTGGGCGGGCTGCTCTTGCTGCTTATCCCGATGGCGCTCATGGTGGCCATCTACTTCCTCTTTCACCCGGATTCAACGGCTTTCATCAAGGCCCGTCGCGCCCAAAACTCCTGATTGGCGCCTACTCCAACTTTTGATTCATAATGGACGGTATGTCTCGACTGTCTGATGCGCCGCTAATTGCTGCCGCTACTGGCCACACGCCCTCCCGCCCGCCCGTCTGGTTCATGCGCCAGGCGGGGCGCTCTTTGCCGGAGTACCGCAAGGTGCGCGAGGGAATCAGCATGCTGGATTCCTGTTTCATGCCGGAGCTCCTCGCGGAGATCACCCTGCAGCCGGTGCGCCGCCACGATGTCGACGGCGCCATCTTGTTCAGCGATATCGTCGTCCCGCTCAAAGCCGCGGGCGTTGGCGTGGAGATCGTCCCCGGCCGCGGCCCCGTCATGGATGCACCCGTGCGCACCACGGAGGACGTGGACAACCTGCCTATCCTCGACGTGGATGTGCCCGAGGTCCGCCAAGGCATTGAGATCATTCTGAGCGAGCTCACCGACAAGCAGGCCCTCATCGGCTTCGTCGGCGCACCCTTCACCTTGGCCAGCTACCTCATTGAGGGCGGCCCCTCGAAGAACCACGAGCGTACCAAGGCACTCATGCATTCCGATCCGGAGACCTGGCACCAGCTCATGGAGCGCCTGACCCCGACGATCATTTCTTTCTTGGAGCTCCAGCTGGATGCCGGCATCGACGCCATGCAGCTCTTCGATTCCTGGGCGGGTTACCTCAATGAGCGCGATTACCGCGAGTTCGTGCTGCCTTATTCGGAGCAGATCCTTAAGGTCGCAGAAGGCCGCGTGCCGCGCATTCACTTCGGCGTGGGGACTGGCGAGCTGCTCGGCGCGATGTCGGAGGCCGGTTCTGAGGTCATGGGCGTGGACTACCGCGTGAGCATGGATGCCGCCGCGGCCCGCGTCAACGCGGACATTCTCCAGGGCAACCTCGACCCAGCCCTGCTGTTCGCCGGCGAGGATGCGGTGCGCAAGGAAGTACGCGCCATCAAGGCAGAAATAGATGCCGCCCGCGCGGCAGGCAACCTGCGTGGACACATCTGGAACCTTGGCCACGGCGTGCTGCCGACCACGGAGGCGGAGGCCATTACCCGTGCCGTCGCCATCATCCACGAGGAGGGCTAAATGAAGATCGCGATCATCGGTGCGGGCCTCGCGGGCCTCACCGCGGCATGGGAAATCAAGCAGAACACTGAGGGCTCCCACGACATCTTCGTCTTTGAAGCAGCGGATCGCATCGGCGGCAAGCTGCACACCGTGGCCTTCAACGGCGGTCCGACGGACATGGGCGCGGAGGCCTTCATCCGCCGCCGCCAGGACGCCGTGGACTTCTTCACGGAGCTCGGCCTGCAGGATTCCTTTGTGGAGCCCAATCCGGAGTTGCGCCCGCGCGTGTACACCGGCGGCGAGCTGCACTTCCTGCCGCAGGGCGGGGTCATGGGTATTCCTTCCGAGCCGCAGGACTTCTTCTCCGAGGCGACCAACGAGCGCATCACCAACGAGCAGCCCTTCGAGTGGGAGATCGGCGGGGATGTCTCTGTGGGTCAGCTCGTTCGCCAGCAGTACGGCGATGACGTGGTGGACCACGTGGTCTCCGCGCTGCTCGGCGGTGTGTACTCCTGTACGGCCGACGACCTAGGCCTGCGCGCCACGGTTCCGCACCTGGCGGCCACGCTGGACACACTGGCGAAGGACGGCCCCGTCACGCTGTCGGCCGCAATCAAGCAGATCGAGTCCGGCCGCAGCCCGGCCGAAGGCTCCGTCTTTGGAACCTTCAAGGGCGGCTACGCCGAGCTTTACGAGGCCCTGGCTGACAAGTCCGGTGCGCAGATCCACCTGGACACCTTCGTCTCCGGCGTGACGCGCAAGGGCGATGCCTTCGAGGTCAAGGGCGCGCCGGGGGCTATCGGCCCCTTCGACCGCGTGCTCTTTGCCACCCCGGCACCGACCACCGCGCGCCTGCTCAAGGCCGTAGCCCCCGAGGCCGCCCAGGAGCTGTCCACCGTCCAGCTGGCTTCCTCTGTGGTTGTCGGCTTCAATTTCGCCTCCGCCACGGATCCGGAGGGCAACTCCCTTCCGGAGGCCACCGGCATCCTCGTCGCCTCCGATGAGCCTGACCTGCGCGCCAAGGCCTTCACTCTCTCCTCTAATAAGTGGCCGCACCTGAACGAGCGCGAGGGCTTCCTCGTGCGCGCCTCCTTCGGCCGCTTCGGCGATGACGCCCTCGTGCGCGCGGAGGAGGATGACCTGGTGGACTACGCCCTCGATGACCTGCAGAAGATCACAGGCTTCGACGGCCGCGCCGCCGGCGTGGAGGAGATCTACACGCAGCGCTGGTTCGGCGGCATCCCCCGCTATGACGAAAAGCATCTGGCCACCGTTGCCGCGGTCCGCGCCAAGCTTGCCGACGTCCCCGGTATCGCCACCGCCGGCGCCTGGGCTGATGGAGTCGGCGTGCCCGCCGTCATCGCGGGTGCCCGCGCTGCCGCGCAGGCGCTCGTCAACTAGCTAGTAGTGGTATCTGCACCCAGCAATCTCGATGGTCGCGCCCTTAATGCGATAGATCAGTCGGTGCTCTTCGGTAATTCGCCGAGACCAGAACCCGGCCAACTCGAACTTGAGTGGTTCGGGCTTTCCTATCCCTTCATTGCCGTTTCGTGCAATGTCTTTAATGAGGCTATTGATTCTCTTGAGGATCTTCTTGTTGTGAGCTTGCCACCAGAGGTAGTCCTCCCATGCTTCCTCTGTCCACGAAAGAATCATGAAGCTTAATCTTCCTCAACGAGCTCGTGCTCCGTTGCTTCCCCGGCGTTGAGACTCTCGATGGAGTCAAGCAGGCGCTGGGCATTGCGAGGGGAACGCAGAAGGTATGCGGTTTCGCGAAGAGAGTTGTAGTCATCTAAGGAAACGATGACTGCAGACTCATGACCATTGCGAGTGATGATGACTTCCTCACGGTCATCAACGACCGACTGTAGGACCTCGGCGTATCTTGCTCGCGATTCCGAGTAAGACATGGTTTTCATAAGCTATCTCCCTTCTTGTACAAGAAACTGTACAACGAAAAGGGGATGAGCGCTAGAGAGGTTTCAGTTTATGAGGCCACGTGAACAGTGCGCGTTAGGTTTAGCCGCTCGCATACGTGCTCGTCGTGGCTGACCAGGATGAATGCCCCGCGGTAGCTCGTGAGCACCTCAATCAGCCAGTCGGTGGTGGGGATATCGAGGTTGTTTGTCGGTTCGTCGAGAAGCAGGAAGCGCGGGGCTGGATCGCTGAGCAGGACGCGGGCGATTTCGACGCGGAAGCGCTCGCCACCAGAAAGCTGTCCCACGGGCTGGTGGATCTTGTCGTTGATGAAGAGCATCTGGGCCAGCTGGTCGCGCAGGAACTGGGGGTCGGCGCTGGGGTTGGCCTCTCGCACGATGTCGAACACCGATTTCTCTTCAGGCAAGACGATGCGCTGGCGGATGTATCCACAGGGCAGCGCGTATTCGACGTCGCCGCGGACAATGCGGTTGAGGAAGGTGGTCTTGCCGCTGCCGTTGGGCCCGGCGAGGCGAACGCGTTCGGGGCCAGTGATGCTGAGCAGATCGCTGACGAGCACTCGGGTGCCCGCGGGCAGCTCTGTGCCGGGGAGGTCGATGTGGACATGGGTGTCGTCACGAAGCGCGCGCTGTGCCTTGTCGTGCGCCGACTGGGCGGCAGACACTGCATCGTTGGCCTGTTGAGAACGCCCAGCGGCGGAGCGCTCGGAACGGTTCTTGTCCAAGCCCATGGCCATGCCGGGTTTGCGCTTCGAGGCGGCGAAGTTCTTGCCGCGGCGGGCATCGCGGGCGATGCGGGTCTGCATAGCGGCGCGCTCGCGGATCTGTTTGCGGTGTTCGGCCTTGGTCTCCCTGACCTTGGCCTGCGCGGAATCCTGCTCAGCATCAATCGCTGCGCGGTAGGAGGAGTAGTTTCCCTCGAACTCGCGAAGTGTTCCGTGGTAGAGTTCCGCGATGCTTTCCGCGTGCTCGAGGAGCTCGCGGTCGTGTGAGACGACGAGAACCGGCATCGGCGCGGTGCGAATGAGCTCGAGTAGGCGCTGGCGCGATTCGGAGTCCAGGTTGTTGGTGGGCTCGTCGAGGATCAGGAAATCCGGTTTGCGGAAGAAGGCGGCGGTCAGCGCCACAGTCACGGCTTCACCACCCGACAATGTGCCGATAGTGCGATCCAGCGGGAAGGGGATACCCGCAGCGTCGAGAGCCGCCTCGATGCGTTCTGCTAGATCCCACTGCTCACCAACAGCGGCAGCGAGCTCTTCCGAGTATTCGCCAGCCTCAATGCGGGCAATGGCACTGAGGATCTCTGTTGCGCCAAAGACTTCGGCGATGGTGTCAGACGTATGGAGACCTAAATCCTGGTCGACATAGAGGACTGAGCCCGCGGATACCGTTCCCGAAGTCGGGGCAATGAGACCAGCAAGTACCTTGGCTAGCGTTGATTTTCCGGAACCATTCGCCCCAACTAAGCCCGTGAAGTGGGAGGAAAACGTGCCGCTGAGGTCCGTGAAACAAGGGGTGCCGTCGGGCCAGGTGACGGTGAGATGAGAAAAAGAAATAGGCATGAAGAAATCCACCTTCGAGTAAGTCGCGTAAAAGTGTGACGTCGAATTAGGAAAAAATCTTCATGCCCGAAAGACTAGCCCCGACTAATACCCCAGCGCAAGGGCCGCCACGCCAAGGCCGAGGGCGCCGCGGGTGATGTAGTGCAGCACCTCGGGGGAGAAGGAGACACCGAAGCCGCCGCTATCCAGCATGGACATGCTGTCTACCCGTGCTGGGCGGGAACGCTTAAACGACGCCCAGCTAAGACCGGCGATGATGAGCACCACTGCGATGGCGGAGAGCTTCCACACCAAGAGGAGGACACCGGCACCAAGAAGCGCCGTGCCCACAGAAGCGATAAGGGGAAGGCCCCAGTCGGGCCATGCATCGTCGCTGACGCGGCCGAAGGAGGCGGCGCGCCCAACCGCCGCGCCGACGATGCTCCACGCGGACATGAATCCGACGATAGCCAGCGCCCCGAGCTGTGGGGCGAACCCCAATGTCAAGCCGAGGGCCGCGAGCGCACCGACGCCGATGTACCACCGTCGTCCCAGACGACGGAAGAAGAGACCCGTCAACGTGGAGGGCGCATGGGCGCGACGAGGAATCCAGGCGGACTGGCTCGCAATGGCATCGGAGGTGACCTCCGAATCAAGCAGGCCAAGGCCAGATCCACCGACCAGGCGCGTGCGCCCAGCGCTGAGAAGCGAAGCCAGCGTGAACGAGCGCCACCCCACGACGAAACGCAGGGCTGGGACTGCCAGCGCGAACCACGGGGATAGCCCGGTGGACACGCAGATGCCGAGCCCCAACACCCCGAAGCCAATCAGCTGCGCCCACGTGATCCAGTCCGTGCCACGGAGCCTGCCGCGCGGGCGATCGACGTACACCCAACGCTCCCGGGATAGCGCGCGCAGGGGATAGAGAGCCTCGGTGAGTACCATAAGCGCGAGCAGTCCCACGATGCCGGCAATAGGAGCGATACCAGTCAGAGTGATGCGCGCCGGGATGATAGGCAGGACTGCGCCGACTTCTTGCCAGACTGTGTAACCGAAGCCGAAGACGATGCCGGCGAGGATGAGATACCATATGCCATCACCTAGCCGGGACAGCGTGCGCATCACAGCTGCACCACCTCGTCGCAGGCCTGGGTGATCGTGTCGGAATGCGAGGCCACGACAATGCAGCGATTCTCCTCGTCAGCTAGGTAGCGCAATTCGCTTGCGAGGAACTCGGTCCAGGTGGCGTCGAGGTGGCGCTCGGGCTCGTCGATAAGCACTGCGCGCGCTGGCTGGTATAGCTGTGCGGCCAAGAACACCCGCTGGCGCTGGCCCGAGGACAGGCGCGAGGCGGGGTGCGGAAGGAGAGGCTCAAGCGCCCAGAGTTCGCAGAGCTTGGCGACGTCCACCCCTGCCGCCTTTCCCATCAAGTCCAGGTGCTCGCCCACGGTGAGGTCGGGGAGGAAAACCGGCTCAGCAACCGTAATCACAGCACCCGGCTGTTCCTTCGTGCCGATAGGATGTCCGTCCCACTCCACTGCTCCATCGAGAGGGGCAAGCTCCCCGCCGAGCGTTGCGAGCAACGTGGACTTACCTGAACCATTGGGCCCAGCGAGGCCATAAATGTGGCCTGGGGCGAAGTCCTTCTCAAGATGTCCAAGGGGCGTGGAATGCCCATAATCGGCGTCGATGGAAAGCATTGCTGGGCAGCGATCTCCTTACACTGTGCGGCTAGAAAATAGTTAAAACTTATTGATTGAGTGTAGCAAAATGCACGCCCTGAACGTTCTTCTAGAGGCGGGAAACACCCTTGGGATTGGTGCTATGAGCTGCTAAAATGAGAGCAACTAAAGCTGGTAATTCGGGGAGGGCGTAGTTGGCAAGGGCAGCAAGTCAACAGAAGAGCGTTGAGGAAAGCGTGACTTTTGCGAAGGGGGTTTCTCTGTTGGCTGGCCACGAAATGACTGCGGAGCAGGAAGCGCTTGTCCGTGCCGTCGTTTCAGGTGAGATGACGGTCGAGGAAGCAATTGCTATCGCTAAGGCGCAAGTTAAATAGGGATTGCTTCAATTATCGTGCCGCCAGAAATGCTATTTCGTCGCGTTAGGAGTCGTGTGTTGAATTCGAATCAAGTACAAAATGAAGACCCTGAGCGGGATCCGCTAGCGCTGAGTGATGCTGCACTACGTTTGGCAGGCCACGATGTTACTGATGAGCATGTGCGCCAGCTGGGTCGCGAGGTGGCCGCAGGGGCACTATCCGCCGGCGAAGCTATCGCTCGTGTTCGGCCTGCTTCGCTGAAGTAGAGCGAGAGTTCGTCGGAAAGCGCAGCACCTAGGTGCGGGGCTAGCCCTTGTTGCGGAAGACGAAGATGGAGGAGAAGTCCTGGTCGCCGTGGCCCATGGCCTGCTGCTCCTCAAAGCGTTCGATGGCGGCGGCCACCGCAGGCAGCGGCTTGTTGGCGGTCATCTCCATGAGCTTGGCGTCCTTGCACAGGGCATCCACGGTGAAGTCACCCGGAGTGGTGTTGCGCTCGCCGGTGATGAACGGCCCCTTCATGTTCTTCATGAAGGCCAGGCCGGTGATGTCGAGCATCTCGAGGATGACCTCGGAATCGAGGCCCTCAGACTCACCGAGGTGCAGTGCCTCCAGCACTCCCTCCGCAGTAACGGCGAGGGCTAGGTTGGCCAGGAGTTTGCCAATCGCCGCGGTGGCGGCGGATTCTACGCCGATGAGCTTGTTCTCGTCGGCCCAGAGCTCGGCAATGGTCATGGCGAGCTCGCGGCGGTCGTCGTCAGGCGTGCCCACATAGACGCCGAGCTTGCCTTCGCGCGCCGGGCCAAGCGAGCCAACGACGGGCGCGTGGACATAAGAGTCGACCGCTGCGGCGAATTCGCGGGCGGCCTCGGGGGAAACGGTCGTGGTATCGATCCAGGTCACACCCTCGGGGATGAGGTTGGTATCAATGACTTGCTCACGGATGTCATCGGGCCCAAAGAGCGAGGTGATGATGACCTCTGCGCCCTCCACGGCGGCGGTGGGGGAATCGGCGAGGGTCGCGCCGGCGTCGACCAGCGGCTGCGCGCGCTCGGCGGTGCGGTTCCACACGGTGAGCTCATGGTTCTTGAGGAGGTGTCGGGCGAGCTCGGTGCCCATACGGCCAGTACCAAGGAATGCAATCTTCATGCCGCCCAGTGTGCCATCATTGTGGGCAGGCTCGCCGCGATTCATGCGAGCCCCGGACGAGAGAGCCGTACCCGGTGACGCGACAAGACGGCCAGAAAGGGCTGGCTATGTCGTGGTTCGTGTTGATTTTCTCCGGTGCCTTTGAGGCTGTGTGGGCAGCGGCGCTGGATAGGTCGGAGGGCTTCAGCCGGCTGTGGCCCTCGGTGGTCTTTTTCGTTGCCTGCGCCATTTCGATGGGCGGGTTGGGCTGGGCCATGAAGTCCATCCCCGTGGGCACCGCTTACGCGGTGTGGGCCGGCGTGGGCGCGGTGGTCACCGTCATTTACTCCTTCGCCGCCGGGCACGAGGCGGCAACCGTGTGGAAGGTGCTGTTCCTCGCCATGATCATTGGTGGGATTGTGGGGCTGAAGGTGGTGCACTAGGGCGCGTCGTCGTTTGAAACGACGACGAAGAAGAATCATTATATCGGTGGGTGGACGCCTGTGTACTTGCGTAGTAGGCTTCTGGATATCAAGCCGCAAGGCAAATAGGCTCTGGCCCCAGCATCGCTGGGGCCATCTTTTATTTCGCCGGGAATTGCTTTAGCGCTTCAGGGATCCACCGTTCCGAGCGCATCCAGACACCCATTTTGGGATTTATGGCCTTAGCTAGCTCGATAGAGAACTGATGGGTCTTCTCTAGTTTGGGGATGTCTTTTATGAGAGGGCGACGGTGCGTCGCTCGGTTGCGCATGTCTTTTACCAGCATTGCGTACTGCTGGAATTCAACTCGGTTTAGTTTGTGAACATGTGGTCCGAGAGCCTCATTCCAGAGAACCACTCGTGGGTTTTTGTTTCCAGCGTGAGGTTTAGGTAGTAGGTGAACCCAAATACCGAAGGTCAAACCTGCAACATAATCATCGTGATTCGGTGGGCTGAAGGAGCTATCGCAATGCGCTAGGTCCGCAAGCCGACTGCGGCCTTCCGGTAGCACAAGTTGAGTAAGCGGTGCTTCTGGGTGTTCCAACCAGTCTGGCGAGCCATTTCTTGGAGGCGAGGAGTTCCACTCTCTAAATCTTGAATCGATAAAGTTACGCAAGAGAACCTCAACTTCACCAGTTGTTCTGTCAACAACAGATGCCATGAAACCATTCCAAACGTAAAGATAAGCTGCGAGTATATCGATGTCGGCATCGGTGCCTCCGTGTTGTTTAGCCAAGTGGAGGTAGGTGTTTCGGCGAGGCACCGGCAATGCGCTAAGTATGGTCTCTGCTTCAGAATGACCTAGATCTTGCTGTATGAGTTTCATGAGTGCCTCTTGATAGTGGAAGTACCGGCAAGAGGGGATTGGGGTGCGAAGAACTCAAAACGCACCACTTATCCAAGATGGAGTCCCCCCGAAATTTTGGGCTTTAGAATACCTGATAAGTCGGGAGGATGAGTGGGATCATTCGTAGCGCAGTGCCTCAATCGGGTCCAGCTTCGCGGCCTTGCCCGCGGGGTAGTAGCCAAAGAAGAGGCCAATAGCCAGCGAGAAGAGCAGCGAGAGGATGACCGCCCACAGCGGCGGCGCCACGAGTGAGCCGATGGCGGCCGCACCCGCCATGCCGGCTGCGGTGCCGATGGCGATGCCGATGAGTCCACCGATGAGGCAGACCACGATGGCCTCCGTGATGAACTGGATACGGATATCGCGGCGGCGTGCGCCAAGCGCCTTACGGATGCCAATCTCGCGGGTGCGCTCCGTGACGGTGATGAGCATAATGTTCATCACGCCGATGCCGCCGACGAGCAGCGAGATGCCGCCGATGGCCGCGAGAACCAAGCTCATCGTGGTGAAGATCTGGTTCAAGGATGCGAGGTCATCGCTGAAGTCAGACACCTTCACCATGTAGTCAGGGTTGTCCTCGTAGTAGCTATCGAAGACGCGCTGCAAGTTGCTGGCCACCGCGGCCTTGTCCAAGTCCGGGTTGCCGCGAACGGTGACCTCGCTGAACGCGGTGCCGGCACCGGGGGAATCGGAGAACTCGGCCTCCAGCGGGTAAGGAACGAAGGCGGATTGGCTGGGGCCACCGCCTACAAGAGGGCCGGTTTGCGGTTCTTCAAAAACACCGATGACGGCGAGTTCAATAGGAGAGGCCTCCTGGCTTTCAAAGCTCACGTATTGGCCAATGGCGTCTTCAGGGGCGTCGAAAAGCTTGGTGGCTGTTTCCTTATCCAGCATCGTTACTGCCCGGCTGGAGTCGATATCATCCTCGCTGAGGAAGCGCCCGGCCACGATGGAATAGGAAGAGCCGGAGACATAGTCCGGGTTGGTCGGGCGGACGAGGAGGTTGGCAGTCTCCTCCCCGGACGTGCCCTCGACCACGAGGGTGCCGGAATAGGAGCTGTATTCGCCGATATTGATGCCGGCGATCTGATCTCCCAAGACCTCCTTGGCGCGGTCCAGCATGTCCGGGGTGAGCATCGAGGACTCGTCCTCGACAAAGCCGCCGCCCATGAAGGGATCATCGGCTTCTTCCTCTTCGCCCTCCTCAGGGCGCTCCTTGACCTGAACGGTGAAGTTATTAGCGCCGACCTTGTCCAAGTCTTTTTGAACCGAGGCCTGCAAGGAGTGGCCGAGCGTGACGATGGCGATCACCGCGGCGATGCCGATGATGACGCCCAAGAGCGTCAGCGCCGAGCGCATCTTGTTGGTGCGCAGGCTGGTCAGCGCCATCTTGGTGGATTCAGCGAAATTCATGACAGCACACCGTCCTTCATCGTGACGGTGCGGCTGCACTCATCAGCCAATTCCGGGTTGTGGGTAATAAACAAAATGGTCTTTCCATGCGTGCGGTGCAGTTCGTGGAAGAGGTCCATGACCATGCGGCCGGTCTGCGAATCCAGCGCGCCGGTGGGCTCGTCCGCTAGGAGAATCTCCGGCTGGTTGGCCAAGGCGCGGGCCACCGCCACGCGCTGCTTCTGACCACCGGAGAGCTCATTGGGCAGGTGGTTCATGCGGTCGCTCATACCGACCATCTCCAGAAGCTCTTCCGCGCGCTGGGTGCGCTCGTGGGCCGAAACGCCCGCATAGACCATGGGCATCTCCACGTTCTTCAGCGCGGACATGCGGCCGATCAGGTTGAAGTTCTGGAAGATGAAACCAATTTTTTGGCCGCGGAAGGAGGCTAGTTTGTCGTCGCCAAGCGCCAGCGCATCCACGCCTGCCAGCTGGTATTCGCCGGAGGTGGGACGGTCGAGCAAGCCGATGATGTTCATCAGCGTGGATTTGCCGGATCCGGACTGGCCAACGACGGCCACGAACTCGCCCTCCTCCACGCTGAAGTCGAGGCCCGGGATGACGGTCAGCTCGCTGTCGAGGCCCTCGTTGAAGCGTTTGACGATTCCCCGCATCTCAATGAGGCGGCTCATGCGTTCTCTTCCGCAGCATTGGAGCCATCGACGGAGGCGGACATGCCGACCATGTCCTTGTGCGTATCCGCCTGGCTGATGACGGTCTCGCCCTCCTTGAGACCGGAGGAGATGGCGGCGGAGAAATCAGATTCGCTGGCGACCTTGACCTCGCGCGCCTGGATCGTGCCGTTGTCGATGACGAGGACGTTCTTCTTGCCGCTTTCTTCATAGATGGCGGAGAGCGGCACGGTGATGACGTTCTTATCCTTCTTCGTAATGATCTTCACTTTCGTGGTGGAACCGAGGCGCAGCCCCTCGCGGTTGCCATCGACACGGATGTGCACTGGGAATTCGGGCTTGGAGGAGCCAGTTGGTTTGCCGGAGCCGCCGCCTGCGCCAGCCTCGACATCGGGCTGCTCAGCGGTGGGGGAGATGAAGGTGACCTTGCCTTTGTATTCCTTGCCGGGGCTCGACGGCGAGGTGAACGAAACTTCATCGCCGACCTTGATGCGGGCGATATCGCCCTCCTTGACCGTGGATTTCACCAACAGGGAGGAGTCATCCGCCACGGTGAGGATGGGGCCTTCGGCCGGGGCGCCGGCCTGGCCATTGACGGCGGTGACAACGCCCGCCAGCGGGGAGCGCAGGTCGGCCTGGGAGAGCCGGTACTCCAGTGGCCCATTTTCCTTGGCGTTGTTCGCGCTTGCCGACGCCGCCGATTCCACCGCGTGGTTCACCGCCTGGGACTGGGAGGAAATCTGCTGTTCGATGGCGAGGTTGCTGGCTTGCAGCGCGCGTTCGGCATCGGCAACCGCTTGGTAGGAGGCGGCGGTGGCGCGCTGTTGTTCGCCTAGTTCGCGGTCGATGCCGCGGAGGACGCGACCATAGGATTCCTCGGACTGCTTGAGCTGGCGCTCGGAGTCCTGCACGGCCTCATCGGAATCGAGGTAGCTCAAGAAAGCGCTGGCGGTGTTGATTCCGGAAGGATCCTCGGTGGCGGTGCCGAGGGAGGCCAGTGCGGACTGGAAAGACTTGGACTCGGCATCGCGCACCCCGGAGCGTGCTTGTTCGACGGCGGCGCGGGCCTCGGCAATTTCGGGGCGGTCGCCCTTGGCGGCGAGGGCATCGTCGAGCTTGCGCTGCGCCTCGGCGTACTCGGTCTGCGCCGAGTTCACGGCGGACTGGGCGCTGTTGACCTCGGGGTTGAGGCCTTGGTCGAGGGAATCCTGAAGCTGGCGCAGCTGGAGCTGGGCATCCTCGATTTGGTGGACGGCCTCGAGCTTGCTGGCCTCCTGGGAGGTGCGCTGGGCCTCGAGCTCGCGCTCGGTTTCGGTGGTGTCCATGCGGCCGAGCAGCTGCTGGGCCTCGACGCGGTCGCCCACCTTCGCGTCCAAGGACTGGATGGGGCCGGTCAGCGAGGTGGTCAGTGAGAGTTCGCGCTCGGCAGAAACCGTTCCGGAGGCGGAGACGGAACTGATCAGGTCTTCTTTGGTGGTTTTCGTGACATCGGTTGCGGTGAGCTGAATATCGGAAGACCCACTGGTTAGTGCGTACATTCCACCGCCGCCTGCGAGGAGAACCGCAGCGATAGCGCCAGCAGTGATGCCGAGAGCTTTCTTATTCATGAATCCCTTACTGTCAGGTTAACGCCGTCATTGAAATCGGGTTCAGATTAACTCTCGGGCATGTGTCTTGTCATGCGCAGTGGGGGAATATAGGAGGTAGATCAGGGTCTACCCTTAGATGGTGCGAGGCTATGAGGTCTGGTGACGTTTCGATCAATTAAGGTCCCGAAAATGGGTGATTTTCTGCCACTATTTGATCGAAACGTATGTGGCATCTGACTTTTAGAAGGGCACATCGATGTAGATCTCCTCCGCCTTCGGCAAAGGCGGCAGTTTGGGTAGCTGATCGAGACCCTCCTGGACTTCCGGCGGGAGGGGAATCTGCGGAGGCTCGGGCAGTTCTAGCTTGGGTTTGGGCCGCTGCGGTGGGGCCGGGCGTGGCGCCGGTGCTGGTGCGGGCGCTGGCGCGCGGACGGTGACGGTTTCTACTTCGACGCGTGGCGTGGGTGTTTCGGCTACTACGGGTGCGGGAGCTGGTGCTTCGGCCGTAGGTTCCGGTTCAGCCGGAGCTGGCGCGATGGAGGTGGTGTCACCCAAGCGGTTGACCGGCTGGGGTACCGCATCAGGCTTCCAGGAAGGCAGCTGGGCCGAGGTGGTGGGGTTGGGCTCGGCTCGCGGAGCAGGTTCTGCCTGCGTGGCAGCGCAGGCAGAAAGCGGAAGGCAAGCAAAAATGACAAGAATACGGCGCGATGCCATGGGAATCCCCCTTAAGTAGTGCCTCCCACAGCGCACCCCAGCGCTTAATTAAAGAAAGGCAGAATCAACAGTGTGCTGCCAGCATAGCGTTCCCATGGCGGGTGCGCAGCGCGAGCGCGCTCAGGGTGCTCGCGAGGTGGTGGAGAGGAGGCTGCAAGACACGAGGGGACTCCAACTTTTGTATAGGGCTAAAACCGATACAATGTGGGCTATGCCTAACTCCAGCCAGCTAAACCAGCAGAATACGTCCCAGTCCGCCGAGTGGTTCGAGCGCGCCACCAAGGTCACCCCGGGCGGTGTGAATTCCCCGGTCCGCGCCTTCGGATCCGTGGGCGGCCAAGCCCGCGTTATCGCTCGCGGTGAGGGCTCCCGCCTTTGGGATATCGACGGCAACGAGTACGTCGACCTGGTCAGCTCCTATGGCCCGATGATCCACGGCAATGCCCACCCGGCCATCGTGGAGGCAGTGCAGAAGGCGGCTGCCGACGGCCTCTCCTTCGGTGCCCCGACCGAGGGCGAGACGCTGTTGGCGGAGCACATCGTCAAGCGCACCGCCGTGGAGCAGGTGCGCCTGGTCAACTCCGGTACCGAGGCCACCATGTCCGCCGTGCGCCTGGCCCGCGGTTTTACCGGCCGCGCCAAGGTCCTGAAGTTTGAAGGCTGCTACCACGGCCACGTGGATGCGCTGTTGGCGTCGGCTGGCTCCGGCGTGGCCACCTTCGCGCTCCCGGATTCCCCGGGCGTAACCGGCGCTTCGGCCGCAGATACCATCGTTGTCCCTTACAACGATCTCGACGCCGTCCGCGAGGCCTTTGCCGCGCACCCGGGAGAGATCGCCTGCATTATCGCGGAAGCAGCCGCCGGCAACATGGGCACCGTGGCCCCGGAGGAGGGCTTCAACGCCGCGCTCAAGGAGATCGCGCATGCCGACGGCGCCCTGCTCATCCTCGACGAGGTCATGACCGGCTTCCGTACCTCCTACAAGGGTTGGTTTGGCGTCGATGGGGTAGCGGGTGACCTGGTGACCTTCGGCAAGGTGGTCTCCGGTGGTCTGCCCGCAGCTGCCTTCGGCGGTCGCGCCGACGTCATGGCCTCGCTGGCACCGTCCGGTCCTGTCTACCAGGCGGGCACGCTGTCCGGTAACCCGGTGGCGATGGCCTCCGGTCTGGCTTCCCTGGAACTGGCCAACGAAGAGCTGTACCCGCGCCTGCAGGCCAACGCGGACCGCCTGACCGGCCTCATCACCGAGGCACTGAGCGCCGCCGGAGTGGCACACCACATCCAGCGCGCGGAGACGATGTTCTCCATCCGCTTCGCCGAGGGCCAGGGCCGTAACTTCGCCGATATGCAGGCAGCCGATACCTGGCGTTTCGCTCCCTTCTTCCACGCACTGCTGGAAGGCGGCGTGTACGTTCCGCCGTCAGCCTTCGAGACCTGGTTTGTCTCTGACGCGCTCACGGACAATGATTTTGAGGTAATCGAGGCAGCTCTCAAGCCTGCCGCCCAGGCCGCTGCCAGCGCGCAGCGCCCGCAATAAACCAACCATGTTGAGGGGATAGACACAGGCATATGTCCACCACCATCGTCCACTTCGTCCGCCACGGCGAGGTTTATAACCCGGATAAGATCCTCTACGGGCGCATCCCGGGCTATCACTTGTCCTCCCGTGGGCATTCCATGGCCGCACGCACGGCGAAAGCCTTCGAAGGCCATGACGTGACCTACCTGGCGGCCTCGCCGTTGCAGCGCGCGCAGGAAACCGCGATGCCGATTGCGAAGGTGACGGGCTTGGAGGTGGACGTCGACAAGGGCGTCATCGAGTCCGGTAACCGCTTCGAGGGCCTGCGCACCAAGGGCTGGAACTCGCAGCTGTGGAACCCGCAGCGCTGGCCGCTCATGGTCAACCCGCTTGAGCCCTCGTGGGGCGAGCCTTTCGAGGAGATCGCCGCGCGCATGATGGATGCCGCCGAGCGTGCCCGTTCCAAGGCTGAGGGACACGAGGCCATTGTGGTCTCCCACCAGCTGCCCATCGTCATGGTGCAGCGCACCGTGCTGGGCAAGCGCCTGGCCCACGCGCCGTGGGACCGCGAATGCGACCTGGCCTCGGTGACCTCGCTGGTCTACCGCGACCGCGAGATCATCGATATCTTCTACTCCGAACCGGCGCAGGACATCTAATGGGACGCAGAACTATCCGCGCCGCCGCGGCCGGTGTCCTTGCTGTGTTTGCCTTGGCAGGCTGTGCGCAAAGCGAGGAAAACGCGCAGAACGCCGTGGCTTCCGGCGGCACCTTCGAGTTCATCTCGCCCGGCGGGCAGACCACCATCCGCTATGCGGAGGAAGACCGCAAGCCGCTCAAGGATTTCTCCGGTGAGGACCTGCGGGATGAGTCCACGACGATCAAGCTTTCGGATTTCAAAGACCAGATCGTCGTCCTCAACTCCTGGGGTCAGTGGTGCGCGCCGTGCCGCTCCGAATCGGATGACCTCCAGGCCATCCACGCGGAGCTGCAAAAGCGCAAGGTCGGCACCGTACTGGGTATTAACGTCAAGGACTTCAACCCGGAGATCTCCCGGGACTTTATGGCCGATAACGGCCTAGAGTACCCCTCCATCTACGACCCGCCCTTCAAGACGGCTGCGGCCCTCGGCGGCGTGCCCACCTCCGTGGTGCCCACCACCATTGTTCTGGATAAGCAGCACCGCCCCGCCGCGGTCTTCCTGACCGAGATCACGGAAAAGGATGTCCTCGAGGTCGTCGACGAACTGGAGAAAGAACAGTGATCCTTGCCGCTGACGGTATGGGGCAAAGCTTCGCCGATGCCGCCGTGTCCGGCCCGCTCCTGATCGGAGTGCTCGCCGCGGCCGTGGCCGGATTGGTCTCCTTCGCCTCACCCTGTGTGGTTCCACTGGTTCCTGGCTATATCTCTTACCTCGCCTCCGTGGTCGGCGGTGAGGTGAGCTATGACGAGGAGTTGGGGGTGGGCGTCGGCAAGCGCCGGCGTTGGGCCGTCGTCGGTGCCGCAGCACTCTTCGTGCTGGGCTTTACCGTCGTTTTCGTCCTAGCCACCGTGTCAGTCTTCGGCGCCATTTCGGCGCTGACGCTCAACGCGGATACCCTCATGCGCGCCGGCGGTGTCATCACCATCCTCATGGGTGTGGTGTTCATGGGCGTGGTGCCGGTACTACAGAAGGACACGCGCATGGCGCCGCGGCGCTGGACCACGTGGCTGGGCGCGCCGCTGCTCGGCGGGGTTTTCGCCCTGGGCTGGACCCCGTGCTTGGGCCCCACGCTGGCTGCCATCCTGTCTGTCTCCGCCGGCACCGAGGGAACCACCGCGCTGCGCGGCACCATCCTCATTATTGGCTACTGCCTGGGCCTGGGCCTGCCCTTCTTGCTCGTGGCACTGGGCTCCGCTAAGGCCATGCGCACCGTGACCTGGATGCGGGAGCACTCCCGGACCATCCAGATTCTCGGGGGCATCGCCATGATCCTCGTCGGCCTGGCGCTGCTGACCGGGCTGTGGGGAGATTTCATCAACGCCATCCGCCAGTGGACCGTGTCCTATGGCGCGACGCTGCTGTAAAGGAGATTTTTCGTGAGATATATCCGCAAGGCCTGGCACTGGCTGACCAGCATGCGCACCGCGCTGGCGCTGCTCTTCTTGCTGGCCATCGCCGCCATTCCCGGATCGCTCCTGCCGCAGCGCTCGCTCAATGAATCTAACGTCAACGACTTCATTGAGACCAACGGCAAGGTGGCGGAGATCTACGACAAGCTGCAGCTTTTCGACGTCTTCTCCTCCGTCTGGTTCCAGGCCATCTACGTCCTGCTCATGATTTCTCTGGTGGGCTGCATCATCCCGCGCTCCTGGGATCACTACAAGGCCTACCGCACACCGCCGACGCGCGCGCCGAAGTATCTGGAAAAGATGCCGCTCAACGCCACCGGGCATTCGGAAAAGTCCCCGGAGGAGATCGCAGCGGCCACCACAACCATGCTGAAGAAGTGGCGGGTCTCCGAGGTCTCGCCCGAGAAGGACCGCGCGGGTGCGCAATCCTTCTCCGCGGAGCGCGGCTATGCCCGCGAGCTGTGCAACCTCATCTTCCACATCGCGTTGGTGGCAATCTTGCTCACCATGGCAGCCGGGCGCCTGGTGCACTACGAGGGACAGGTCATCGTGGTCACGGAGAAGAACTCCCAGGGGCAGACCCAAGAGCAGGCGCAATCCACGGAGTTCTGCAACACCTCCACCTCCGTCTATGACTCCTTCCGCGCCGGCCCGCTATTCGACGGCACCGGCCTGCACCCCTTCTGCTTCTTGGCCCACGACTTCACCGCGGACTACCTGCCCAATGGCCAGGCGGAGATGTTCACCTCGAACGTGTCCTATGCCGCCGGCGACGACATCTTCACGGACCCGGAGACCTGGGAGGACTACCAGCTGCAGGTCAATCACCCGCTGCGCATTGACAAAAACCGCGTTTACCTGCAGGGCCACGGTTTTGCGCCGACCATGACGGTGGAGTGGCCTAACGGTGAGAAGCGCACGCAGACCATCCAATTTCAGCCCACTGACACCACGTTCTTCCTCTCGTCGGGAGTGATGCGCTTCGACCCGCCGGCGGGCATGTACCCGGACCTGTTTGAGCGCCGCCAGAACCAGATCGCCATCCAGGGCCTGTTTGCCCCGACCGCCGAGTGGTCCGGCGAGAGCGGCAAGCTGTTGCAGTCTTCCTACCCGGCGATGCTGGATCCGGCCGTGGCTATCGATATCTACCGCGGCGATGCCGGCCTGGACACGGGTACCCCGCAGTCCCTCTTCTCCCTCGATTCCAACCTGGTCCACACGGGCCAGCTGCAGAAGATCGACCGCGTCAACCTGAACCAGGGTGAATCGGTCACGCTGGACGACGGCACGAAGATCACCTTCGACGGTGCCTCCGAGTTTGCGAACTACCAGGTTTCCTATGACCCCTTCCAGAGCTGGGTTCTCGTGTCCGCGCTGGTCATGCTGGTATCCCTGGTTGGCTCGCTGGTGATCAAGCGCCGCCGCGTGTGGGTGCGCATCCGGCCGGGGGCCAATGGTGGCACCGATATTGAGATGGGCGGTCTTGCCCGCACCGACCGCGCGGGCTGGTCTGAGGAATTCCATGAGCTTCACCGCGAGCTCCTGGAACTGCCGGATCCCGATGAGGTGGAGGAGGACGAACTCTACTCCGCCGACTAAAGGTGAGAAAGCTATCCGTCAAAAGTTGGATACTCCCGCTGAAGGGGGGTACTCTGATGAGCACCATAAATCTCTCCGCTCATGCAGCCTCGTGCGTGAAGCACGGTGTAGGCACGATTGTGAAGGCAAGGTTTCCCACTCATGCAGGTTGATCAAAATCTGTCCAACTTTTCCGACATCGCGGTGCAAACCGCGTTCGTCGTTTATGCTCTCGCCTTGGTGTTGTCCCTGGTCTACTACGGCCGGATGCACAGCATCATCGAGGCGATGCGCTCCCGCACGACTGCTGTGGCGCAGCAGCGCGAACTCGCTAGCGTGGGGGCCTCGGCAGACAGTGCCGCGCTTGGCGACGTCCCCCCGACAGCCAGCACTGGCCCCGATGCTGACCTAGACGCGGATCTGTCGAAGAAGCGGGAGAACGCCGACAAGCTCGGCGGCATGACGCAGATGCTCCTGTGGTTGGGTATCGCCTTACACTTGGCGGCCATTGTGCTGCGCGGCCTGGCCACGGGGCGTTTCCCGTTTGGCAACCTCTACGAGTACGTGCTCATGGTGACCGCCGGCGCCATGGTGGTGGCGACCATCGCCATGCAGCGCAAGGAATGGCGCACTCTGTGGCCGTGGCTGCTCACGCCGATTCTGGCGCTGATGTTCTACGGCTCCACCAAGCTCTATGCGGAATCCGCTCCGGTGGTTCCGGCACTCCAGTCTCACTGGCTGCCCATCCACGTCACTGTGGTCTCATTGGGTGCGTCCATCGGCGTGGTCTCCGGTATCGCTTCTTTGCTCAGCGTGCTGCGTGAGTTCCAGCCGAAGGGCAGTGAGTCCGGTTTCTTTGGTGCGCTTGCCCGCCCGCTTCCTTCTGCTAAGAAGTTGGACCGCTTGGCCTACCGCTTGGGCGTGGTGACGCTGCCGACTCTGGGCCTGGGTATTGTACTGGGCGCTATTTGGGCCGAGTCCACATGGGGACGCTACTGGGGCTGGGACCCGAAGGAGACCGTATCCTTCGCCACCTGGATCCTCTACGCCGCCTACCTGCACGCCCGCGCGACGCCGGCCTTCCGCAAGGCCGCGCCGTATATCAACATCGCGGCGATGCTGCTCATGATCTTCAACCTGTTCTTCATCAACATGGTTGTCTCCGGCCTGCACTCCTATGCGGGGCTGAACTAAATGGCGGATACCCCTAAGCCGCGGCACAAACAGGGCAAGCCGGCGGGCGATAACCCGCAGCTCATCGCTCTCGGTGAGGGCTTTGCGCAGCGCCGCCGAGAACTCGGTATCTTGCAGCAGGAGCTGGCTGAGAAGGCCGGGATTTCGCGCTCCACGCTGCACACCATCGAGCACGGCGGCTCTGGCGTGCGCTGGGAAAAGGTGATTGCGGTGGCTGAGGCCCTCGGCCTTGAGATGACCTTCGAGCCGAAGGCTTAGGCTTCGTCGGCTTTATTGTCTTTGTCCTCGGGGGCCTTGGGTTTCTGGGAACCTTGTGAACCCTGTGAGCGACGGCGGCGCTCTTCTTCTTGGCGCTCTGCCTCCCGCTCCCTGGCGCGGCGCTCTTTGAAGCGCTGCTTCTCTAGGTTCCACAGGAACTCTTCGTCATCGTCTGGGCCCTTGATTGCGGGGCGCTGCGGCTGCTGTGTCTGCTGCACCTTCTTATTCCAACTCGACGGACCAAAGGCCTTCCATACGAGGACCGCCGCGAGGACAAACAAGAGTAGTAGTATCAATCGACCCATGCGTTGTATTCTACGGAATGCCCGCAAAGCAAAAGTGAGAATTATGAGTCAGACAGAAAACACCACCAACGCCTCCCAGAACTCCGAACCGCCCCAGCCGGACCCGGCGCTCAAGCGCCGCTCCCGCGTCGCTTTGTGGAAGTACGGGGCTGCCCGCGTGGTGCTGTTCATTGTGCTCACCGCGGTGATTCAGCTGCTGGCCATGGCGGTTCTCGGGACCTTTCCGCTGCTGGTCTCCGCCCTGTTGGCGTTGTTTGTGGCGCTGCCGCTGTCCATGCTGATCTTCTCCACGTGGCGCATGGAAGCCACTCAGACGCTGGCGGAGTACTCCGCGCAGCGCAAGGCCCACAAGAAGTGGGTCCAAGAGGAGCTGGCTGGCCGCTAAATCGGTGGTTAAACCAGAGCCAGCGCTACAGCGTTGATAACCGCCCACACCAGCATCGCGCGGCCGGCCATGCCAAGTACTGGGATGAGTTTCGGGCCGCGTGCGCCGCGGTTGACGGTGCGGATAGCACCCAGCGCGAGAGGGAAGTAGAGCAGCGAAGCGAGCGCGGCCCAGGAATCGAAGGCTAGGCCGATGGTGAGTAGTACCGGCAGCAGCAAGAGGGTCATGAATAGCGTGCGGGACTTTTTATCACCCAGGCGCACCGCCAAAGTGATCTTGCCGGTGGCCTTATCGGAGGGGATGTCCCGGATGTTATTGGCCAGGTTTACCGCCGCACTCATACCGCCGATACCCACGGCTAAGGCAAGGCCTGTCCACGTGATGCGGCCGGCCTGTGTGTACTCGGTACCTAGGACCGCGACGAGTCCGAAGAACACGAAAACGGCGATTTCCCCGAACCCGCGGTAGCCGTAGGGGTTCTTGCCACCGGTGTAGAACCAGGCACCGGCGATACACACGGCGCCGACGAGGATGAACGAGGCGGCGTTGGCAGCTAGGGAGAGTGAGATGCCCGCGATAGCCGCCACGCCGAAGGAGGCGAAGGCGGCGAACTTGACGTGTTGCGGTTTGGCCAGCCCGCCGCCGGTAAGCCGCTGGGGGCCGGTGCGGTCATCATCGGTGCCGCGGATGCCATCGGAGTAGTCGTTGGCGTAGTTCACGCCGATGATAAGAGCCCAGGCCACGATGAGTGCCAGCAATGCGCGTCCCCAGTGCAGACCGTGGGCCGCGGCGGCGGCACCGGTACCAGCGATAACAGGAGCAAAAGCATTGGCCCAGGTGTGCGGGCGAGCACCCTGGAGCCAATCGGCAGGAGTGGCGGAATAGGCAGACATGCTCACTATTGTGCCACTGGTGTGGTGTGCTGCGGCAATGAGCTGGTGCGTTGGCGAAAGCGGTAGATGATGAGCACTGCAACGAAAATAACGGCATTGGTGACTGTCATTGCGGCAGAGGTAGCCGCGTCAAGGACATAGGCAACCCAAAATCCCACGACCGCGCTGATAGCGGCAACGCCACAGGCGGTCAACACCAGCGTGGGCACGCGCTGAGTAAGCAGCCGCGCGGTCATCGTCGGGAATACCATGAGAGCGATGACCAGCATGGCACCGGCAGCGTGAAAGGCGGCGGTGGCGGTGCAGGCAACCACGGTCATAAATATGATGTGAAGAACGCGCGTGGGCACCCCGCGTGCGGCACAAAAATCGGCGTCAAAAGTCGTGGCGGATAAACGCGGCAGTGTAAGGGCGAGGAAGAGAGCATTGATACCCAGCACTGCGGCCATGATGTAGCAATAGTTGGGATTGGAGAAGGCCGCGAGGTTGAGATCGCCGACGAGAACGGCGTGGACATCAAGGTGCACGTGGCTCATGTGCGTAGAAATCAGGATGACTCCGGCGGCAAACAGGGCGGGAAAGACCAATCCGAGGGCGGAATCAGCAGTCACCAGCGGGCTGCGCTGTAGTGCGTCAGTTCCCAACGCCACCACCAAGGCGCCAGCGGCCGCGGTAACGAGCAAGATGGGTGAATCTAGATCTGCGGTAAAGAGGTAGCCGACGGCAATTCCGGGAAGGACGGCATGGCCGATGCCGTCGATCAGCATGGCCTGGCCTTTGAGGACAACAAAGGTGCCGGGGATAGCACAGGCCAAGGCCGTCAGAACGGCAAGGAGACAAGCGGTCGCGGCGAGGGTCATGAGGCTAGCTTTCTACTGGTGAGGCTGATAGTGACGAGCGCCGCCTGAGCCAGGACGATGACCGGACCGGTGGGCAGCGGGCCGTGCGCAATGGAGACATAGCAGCCGAGAGCAGCGGTGGCCGCGCCGAAGAACCCGGAGAGCGCGATGAAAGGTAGCAAGCGCGTGGTCCAGGGGCGGGCAGCGGCGGCAGGGCTGATGACCACGGCGACCATGAGCACTACGCCGACGACTTTGACGCCGAGCACCGTGATGGCGGTGAGGGCGAAGAAACTAGCCGCGTTGAGGAACGAGGTGCGGATGCCGGCTACCTGGGCAAAACTTGAATCAAAAGTGACTGCGGCCTGCCGGGTGTGAATGAGGAAAAGAAAAAGCAGCACGCAGCCACCGATGATGAGTGTGGACCGTACATCCGCGCGAGTGAGCGTGGAGGCATTTCCCAGCAAATAATCCTGGATTCCGGCCTTGCCAGGCAATGGTCGGCGGGAAATATACTGCATGAGCAGCATGCCCACCGAGAAAAATGTGGTTAGCGTGGCCGCCATCGCAGTGGTTTGCCCCAGGGGAGTTAACCGCGGGATGAGGTGAATGCACCCCACCGCGAGGGTTCCGGTGAGCAGGGCGCCGCAAGAAAGAAGCCAGACATTTCGCCCGTCCCAGCCAATGGCGGTGGCCACGAGGAAGGCGGTGAGCAGTCCAGGCAGGGAAGAATGCGAGATGGCATCGGCCAGCAGGCTGGTGCGGCGAACATATACCAGTGGGCCTAGCGCGCCAGCGCAGCCACCGATGAGCACGGTGCCCAGGAGTGCCTGGGTATAGGTGTAGTTCTGAAGAAGCTCGAGTGGGTTCATGATGGCAGGGAAAACATGTCGGCAATGGCGGACTCGGTAAGTACCTGCTCGGTGGGGCCAGCAGCAATGAGCCGGCCGTGGCCGACCATGAGGACCTCATCGCAAAAGTCGGCGACCTCCGCCAGGTTGTGATGCACCAGCAGGATGGTCACGCCGTTCTCGCGCAGTTCCTTGAGTACATCCATGATGGCGCGCTGACTCGCGGCATCGACACCAGCGAAGGGCTCGTCGAGGATGATGAATTCCGGCTCGCTAACGAGCGTGCGCGCCAACAACACGCGCTGGCGCTGACCACCAGACAGGGCGGAAATCGGCAGCTGCGCGTGTGCCTGCATTCCGGTGCGCGCAAGTGCTGCGTGGGCGGCGTCTTTGTCAGCGCGGCTGGGCCACTGCCACCAGCGCAGCCCGGCGGTGCGGCCCATCAGGGCGATGTCGAAGGCGGTGGCAGGGTAATTCCAGTCGATATCCGCATGTTGTGGCATATATCCGAGCCGCTGCCGAAAATGTGCCAGATCGACGCCATCGAAGGTCATCGACCCGCAGGCTAGAGGCGGAAGGAGCCCCACCAGCGTGCGGACCAGAGTGGACTTTCCCGACCCATTCGCGCCTACCAGCCCGGTGATAGTCGCGGGGGTGAGGGTGAAGGAGGCGTCGTGAAGCACCGGCGTGCGGGGATAGCCGGCGGTGAGGTTTCCTACGCTGAGCATTAGCTTAGTGCTTTCGCCACGGCGCTAGCGTTATGTTCGAAGGCTCCGAGGTAGGTATCGGTGGGGGCTTCCGGGCCGAGGGTATCGGCAAAGAGCTCTTCATCCGAGATGGTGACTGTCCAGTTGCGGGTTTCTACGGCTTCCTTGAGAGAAGTGATGGCCTGTGGGTTCGCCTGGTTATCTTGGAAGATAACGGGGACCTTCTTCTCCGCGATCGTATCCGCGAGCTCGGAGATCTCAGTGGCGGACTTGGTGGCTTCGGTGGTCACGAAGTCGGTGGCTTGGACTTCAAAGTCGAAGGTCTTGCCGAAGTAGTTGAAGGCGTCATGGCCGGTGATGAGGACGCGCGGGGAGGCGTTTTCGAGTTCCTTAGCCGCTTTGTCATGCGCGGCTGCAATCTTGTCTTCATATTCATCGGCGGCCGCGGCATAGTCTTCGGCATTGTCAGAGTCGATTTCGCCGAGTTTGGTGCCGATGTGATCGACGACCTGGCTCCACAGCTCGGGGCTATTCCAGATGTGCGGGTCGTAGAGTTTTTCGCCCTTGTCACCTTGCTCGGGCCACGGCAGAAGGTCAGCAGTATCGAGCTGTTCGCCGACAGCTAGCTGCTTCTCACCGAGGGAGGAGAGCTGGTCCACCATTTGCGCCTCGAGGTGAAGGCCATTCCAGAGGACGAGGTCGGCGTCCTGCATCTTTTCAATATCGCGCGTGGTGGGCTGGTAGGTGTGCGGATCGCCGCCGGGACCGACCATGGTGGTGATGTCGGCGTCCGGGGCGATATTGGCGGCCGCATCAGCCAAGTAACCAGTCGTGGCGAAGATCGTCAGGTTATCGTTCTGGGCTTCGGTGGAGTCGCTGCTGGTGCAGGCGCTCAGCGTGCTTGCGACCACGAGGGAAGCGAGGGGAAGGGCAATAATTTTCTTCACGGGAAACCTCTCTTATTAAAAGTGAATGTCGATGTTCAACAGATTGAACTTGAAAGAGCATAAGTGCTGAAACCGTTGGAAGCAATAGGCTGAACTACGATGGGGGTATGCACATCAGCGAGCTGCCCGAACGTACCCAGGATTACCTCAAGATCCTCTGGACCTATGAGGAGAAAGAGGGCGCTAATACCGCGATGCCGCTGGGGGACCTAGCTAAAGCGGCGGGGCAGAAGCTGCCCACCACGTCGGAGGCGGTCAAGCGCCTGGCCGCGAAGGGGCTGGTGGAACATGAACGCTACTTTGGAGTCCGGCTTGTTGAGGAAGGCCGGCGGCTGGCTGTGGCAATGGTGCGCCGGCATCGACTCCTGGAAACCTTCCTCGTGCGCACTCTGGGCTATACCTGGGATGAGGTGCACGATGAGGCGGAAATGCTAGAGCATGCGACGTCCGACAGGCTCGTTGAACGCCTCGATTCTTTCCTGGGCAACCCCGCCCGCGATCCGCATGGTGATCCCATACCTGCCCCGGATGGCACTGCCGAGCCGGTCTCGCGCATTACGCTTATCGACGTCCCCGCGCAGACCCCCGTCACCGTGGAGCAGGTCACTGACGCGGATGGCGAATTTCTGCGCTACCTGGATAAAAATGGAGTGCGGCCGGGAGTGGAATTGTCCGTCGTTGCCCCCTCGGTCGCGGGTGTGCTCGAGGTTGCCGTCGACGGCGGTGCGCACTTCCCCCTCGGGGAATCCGCTGCGCGCGGTATCGCCGTACGCAGCATTAGCGAAGTGGAGAATTAGGCGCTCCACAGGCGGGCGACGGCGAGGCGGTCCACCTTGCCGGGGCCGGTGGTGGGCAGCTTGTCGACGCGCACCAGATCCTTCGGTACCTGCCACCGCGGAAGCTCATCGAGGGCTTCGAGGATATCCGCGCGGGAGGCCCAACCGCTATAGGCGGCAACGACCATCTGACCCAAGCGCGGATCCGGGATGCCGACGACGCACACGCCGTCCACGCCCGGCACGCGCAGGATGTGTTGTTCGAGCTGCTCCGGGTGGAGCTTGAGCCCGCCGGTGTTCAGGATGTTGTCGAGGCGCCCGGTGATGGTGAGGTGGCCGTCGTGAAGCGCGCCGGCGTCAGAGGTAGCAAACCAGGAGGTGCCGGATTCATCGACCATAAAGGCCTCTGAGTCCACGTTGCGGTAGCCCTGCGCAATCATGGGCCCGCCGAGGTAGATGCGGTTCTCCTCGCCGATGCGCACGCGCGCGCTATCCAGTGTCTGGCCGTTGTAGACGCAGCCGCCGGAAGTCTCTGAGGAACCGTACGTGGTGACGATGTTGATGCGCAGCTTCTTCGCCGAGTCCAGCAGTTGCGGGTGGGTGGCAGCGCCCCCGACGAGGATGGCATCAAAGGTGCGCAGGGCCTCGATGCCCTCGAGCGAATCCATGGCCTTGGCCAGCTGCATTGGGGTCAGGCCCGTGTAGGAGCGATCCCCAGTGGCGGCCAGCTCGTGCGCGGCGCGGGCGAAATCGGGGACGGAAAACCCTTCTGACAGGTCAAGGCAGAGCGGCTCCACGCCCGCGACGAGCGAGCGGACCAGCACCTGGATGCCCGCGATGTGGGAGGCGGGCATGGCCAGCAGCCACTGGCCGGTGCCGCCGAGAGCGCGGTGCGTGGCATCGGCGCTGGAGACCAAGTTGGCGGCCGTGAGTTGCGCGCCCTTCGGCGTGCCCGTGGACCCAGAGGTGGCCACGACCAGCGCGATGGGGGAATCAATGGGTTCTCCTGCGCGCATGTGGTTGCGCAGCAGCTGCGCGCGGGTGCAGTCCTCCGCCGGGACGGGCAGGAAGGTGGCTTGTCCTGCGATGGCCGCTTCCAGATCAGGGAGGATGGCGGCGGGGTCATGTGGATTGACAGGCAGAGGAGAGAGGATGGTCACGGTTAGCTAGGTTACCGCCCGCGGTGTTCGTAAGGGTTGATGAGCTCATCCTCCTGATCGAAGGGGCGCTCACCGTCCCTCTGAGCCTGCTGGATGCGGCGCAACATCCACACTCGAGACGCAATGACGGCAATGAGCGCGATGGCAGCGAGGGCAATGGCGAAATACAGCACTTCAGGCTCTCCCTGGGTGAAGGTGATTGGTGGTAATTAGGATAGCTGGCAGGTCCCTACCTGCCCTCCCTACTGGCTTGAGCCTTAAGAAGTGGCCTCGTGTGTCTCGGGGGTGTTTTCTTCTGTGGAGAAGCAACCTAGGATAAAAACCAGCACCAGCATGGCGGCGATGGTTGCGCCAACGGCGACGCCCGCCCGTAGCAGCCATGACCATTCGGTAAAGTGCCGCAGGGAAACCAAAAGGATTAGGCAGAGGACAAGTCCGATTGGGCGGGTTATCTGATTGATTTTCTCCGTGGTCAAGGTTGCCTCCGTGGGAGCTATAGTTACTGGCGTTAACTGTCCCGGATATTACCCGTTTTTTATCTTTCGGGTGGAAGAGAAGGCACTAGCCCTCGATGGAGGCCTAGTAGTAATACGGGAAGTCATCCCAGTTGGGCTCGCGCTTTTCCAGGAAGGATTCCTTGCCTTCGACGGCCTCGTCGGTCATGTAGGCCAGGCGCGTGGCTTCTCCAGCGAAGACCTGCTGGCCCATGAGGCCATCATCGGTGAGGTTGAAAGCGAACTTGAGCATGCGCTGGGCGGTGGGGGACTTCATGTTGATTTCGCGCCCCATCTGGATGGCGGCATCCTCCAAGTCGGCGTGGTCAACTACCTCGTTGACGGCACCCATTTCGTACATGCGCTGCGCGTCATAGGTGCGGCCCAAGAAGAAGATCTCGCGGGCGTACTTTTGGCCCACCATCTTGGCCAAGTAGGCCGAGCCATAGCCGGCGTCGAAGGAGCCGACGTCGGCGTCGGTTTGCTTGAAGCGTGCTTCCTGGCGGGAGGCGATGGTCATATCGCACACCACGTGCAGGGAGTGCCCGCCGCCGGCGGCCCAGCCGTTAACCACGGCGATGACCACTTTGGGCATGGTGCGGACGAGGCGCTGGACCTCCAGGATGTGCAGGCGGCCGCCCTCAACTTTTTCGCGGGCGGTGTCGACAGTGGATTCGTCGGCAGTCGCGTCATCGTGCTCGTGCTCGGTGGCGTAGCGGTACCCGGAGCGGCCGCGGATGCGCTGGTCGCCGCCGGAGCAAAACGCCCAGCCGCCGTCTTTCTGGGAAGGCCCGTTGCCGGTTAGCAACACCGTGCCGACATCCGGCGTGCGGCGCGCGTGGTCCAGCGCGCGGTAGAGCTCATCCACGGTGTGCGGGCGAAACGCGTTGCGCACCTCTGGGCGGTCGAAGGCGATGCGGACGATGCCGTCCTTACGCTGTGGCTTCGGACCGTCACTGATGAGACGGTGGTAGGTGATGTCCGTGAGGTCCTCAAAGCCCTCGACGGGGCGCCAGAGTTCCGGCTTGAAAGGATTATCGGTGCTGTAGTTCTTCTGCTCGCTCATGGCACACCAGCTTAATTGGAAAGCAGTGCGCCGGAAGTATAGTCCCCATTCCCAACCCTCACCCACACTCTCCGCCCAGCGCGGCGGTGATAAACAATAAACAATACTGCGGGATTATCCCCGTCAATGTGCACGTGTACTCCGTACCAGCGCGGTACACCATACAGTGGGACGGAATCGAACCTCCCTGCCTTCTTGCGCTACGAAGGCGCCTGAGAAGCACTGGGCTCTTCCCTGCCCAGTAAGGGTTGCGCTCGCTGCGAAGGGTGTGGGCTACCGTCGCGCGCATGAGGCGCGCGACGTGACTACATGTCGAACGACATGACTACGTGCCGCAAGAATGCGGCACAACTAGCGGCAGTCGCTATTTAGTTATCAGTTCCGTATTCCAGTTCAGCTGCTGGATGCGGGTATCCAGTTCGCGGTACTGGCGGGCCAGATCGTCGGCGCGCTCGCGCAACTTCGGCACGGGCACGGTGGCCACGAACTTGATCTCGGAGCGGGAGTAGCGGTCGTGGCGCGCACCCGCGCGCTCTGCCAATCCCTGGTAGATGCGGCGCTTGCGCAGCAGTCCATCACGAAGTGCGAGCGCCTCCATCAGCGTGATCTCTTCGTCGAACGGGGTGGCCGTGTTTGTGGCGTTGATCGCGATGACGAGCTCATCGATGCGCTTGGTTACGCCCTCCAGCTCACGGAGGAGATCCGTCGGGTTCTCATCCGGTTCATCGCCTTCCTGGATGCGGACGGTTGCCGCGAGTCGGTCACTCAGCGAGTTGAGGCGCTCCTGCGCCTGGGCGCGCTCGGCCAAGGCTTCAGCAAGTAGCATGGTTCCTCCTTAAGAAGTTAGAGCAATCAAGTTAAGGCTACGACGCTCCGCTGTCAATAGGAGATGGAAAGAATTTCAAAATCGTCGTGACAGCTTGGACTCCATGGTCAAGGGAATCAGCATCATCGGCTGGGGTTCAGTTCTCATTACCCCTGATAGACTTCGGAGCCGCGCCCTTGGATACCGACGACTGCTGGGGTTCAGTTCTCATTACCCCTGATAGACTTCGATGGCGACGATGATGGTGGCCAGCTGTGCTGGGGTTCAGTTCTCATTACCCCTGATAGACTTCCAAAAAGAGTACGAAGCAGCCTGGGACAGGCTGGGGTTCAGTTCTCATTACCCCTGATAGA
>NZ_KV813940.1:1914-2454 GCF_001813755.1 Corynebacterium sp. HMSC074H12 | reverse complement strand
GGGTTCAGTTCTCATTACCCCTGATAGACTTCAGCTTGTCGGCACATCACGGAATTCAACGCTGGGGTTCAGTTCTCATTACCCCTGATAGACTTCGCACAACCGCCGAGCGGGGATACGACAAGCTGGGGTTCAGTTCTCATTACCCCTGATAGACTTCTGGACCATGGCGGTGCGGACGACTAGGTGCTGGGGTTCAGTTCTCATTACCCCTGATAGACTTCGCACAACCGCCGAGCGGGGATACGACAAGCTGGGGTTCAGTTCTCATTCCCCCTGATAGACTTCATGCAGAAACCCCGCCGTAAGCGGGAGGGCTGGGGTTCAGTTCTCATTACCCCTGATAGACTTCTTATAGCCGTCCGGCAGGAAGTGCAGGTGCTGGGGTTCAGTTCTCATTACCCCTGATAGACTTCGGACGATGAGGAACCAGGCAACTCAGGAGCTGGGGTTCAGTTCTCATTACCCCTGATAGACTTCGGACTCGGCAAAACAATCATCACCCTCAGCTGGGGTTCAGTTCTCATTACCCCTGATAGA
>NZ_KV813940.1:1596-1814 GCF_001813755.1 Corynebacterium sp. HMSC074H12 | reverse complement strand
GGTTCAGTTCTCATTACCCCTGATAGACTTCACCTCATCAGCCGCAGACGCCTTAGCGCGCTGGGGTTCAGTTCTCATTACCCCTGATAGACTTCGCTGAATCCACTGCTTGGCGAGAGTAGCGCTGGGGTTCAGTTCTCATTACCCCTGATAGACTTCTTGAGGCGAAACGTGACCCTACTGCCGCGCTGGGGTTCAGTTCTCATTACCCCTGATAG
>NZ_KV813940.1:1277-1496 GCF_001813755.1 Corynebacterium sp. HMSC074H12 | reverse complement strand
GGTTCAGTTCTCATTACCCCTGATAGACTTCCGCCGCGTCCGGGTACGGTTCGCTGCTGGCTGGGGTTCAGTTCTCATTACCCCTGATAGACTTCGTAGCGGGCTAGTCTTCGCCCCTAGCGCGCTGGGGTTCAGTTCTCATTACCCCTGATAGACTTCGAGGTGTGGGTGCGTGCGAAGCGTGTGCGCTGGGGTTCAGTTCTCATTACCCCTGATAGA
>NZ_KV813940.1:0-1177 GCF_001813755.1 Corynebacterium sp. HMSC074H12 | reverse complement strand
GGTTCAGTTCTCATTACCCCTGATAGACTTCCTTGGTTCGTCATGGTGGTCTACGGACAGCTGGGGTTCAGTTCTCATTACCCCTGATAGACTTCTTTCCTTCCAGAGGTAGATAAAACTGGTGCTGGGGTTCAGTTCTCATTACCCCTGATAGACTTCTTAGCCGCCAACTCACGATACTCACGCAGCTGGGGTTCAGTTCTCATTACCCCTGATAGACTTCAGTGCAGCCCCAAAAGGGCTGTTCTACTGGAGTTTATCGGTGATCCTTCGCTAAAAAATCGTGAGTTGAGGTGGGGTATTCTCCATTTTGGAAGGTTCCGATTTGGAAAAACGAATCGCCTTTGACCATTGAACATCAGTGACGGATATGATTCTCACATCTCCGTCTTCCGGTAGGCTGGACTTGATTTGTTTGACGGTACTTGCGATACGGGAAGCAAGAGGGAAGTACTGGACGTAAACGCTTAGTTGGGATCTACAAAAGCCCAGGTCTAAAAGATGGTTTCGAAACCGGTTAGCCTCTCTGGTTTGAATTTTTGATTTTACGGGAAGATCGAACATGACCACGCACCACATTGGTTCACTATCTTTCGCCGGCATCGAGTTTTCCTTCCCAAACCGGAACTTTTAGGTGATTTATATTTCCTTCGATGTATAGGCCATATTGTTGGCTGAAGTCATTAAAAACTGTGGTCAACGATTTTCCACTGGAATCGAACGGGTTGGTCAGATGCTGTGAGATAAGAGTCTTTTGTGGAGAGCCTAATGGCTCTCCGTTCGCGGTAGCGGTGAAGACAATCTGATCAACCATTGGTCGAAAGGGTTCCATGAGATCATCAACCAATGCCCACTTGTTACCGCGGCCATGGTGGAATACTCCTAATGCTCCGGCTAGCCCAGCGCTAGCCACAGCTCGGATTCCATGGCCACGCAAAAGTGTGTAACCGTAATCGAGCGCAGAATTCCACCCAGGTTCTCCGCTGCCAGGTAAACGTAAGTATGCATGACCGTGGGAGACGCAAGACCAGTATTTGCGCGCTGCCTGTGCTTCAAGGTTCTCTGGATCGCCAGATTTAACGGTACGAGAGAGGGCGTAGAGCTCCTTAGCTCCAGGCTTAGCTAGTGCTTTTAGAACGGAAGTGTTATGTCCATGGACTTTTTGGACACGGAGTCC
>NZ_KV813939.1:89065-101796 GCF_001813755.1 Corynebacterium sp. HMSC074H12 | reverse complement strand
AAAATCAACGCACTCTAAAACCGGAAGGGCCCCTTTAGCAGTTGGTCGATCGAGTCGCGTGCTGGAACAAGCGAGGGAGAGGCTCCGGACCCGATCACTATAGTTCGACAGAATCGCTATCAATCCGGAAGAGACCAGTCCTAAGACACCCTTGTCCCCAGTAAGTGAATCGTCTCCTCTCGGAGCTCGTCACTTAGATTCTGATCGAGAGTGATCGCCTCCACATTTAGATGCGCAATTTTTCCCTCTACAGACAACTGAAGGTGTTGAGGTCCTTTCCTCCAAAGTTCAGATGCAGAGTCTCTCGTGTATCCGATTTGCTGAAGCTCTATCCCTACCGGGCTAGTGGTGCCAAACTCAATCAAGACAGAAAGATCAAGTCCGGCATTCTCCTCGCCCAATAGACTGACACAAATGTCGTAGTAATTCTTCAAATATATAGGAATTCGAAATCCTACACCATACTCAAGATTGCTGAGGGTTTCGTCAATAATGTGATTGATATGAATTTTAGAATTCGGATCAAAAACAGATCTTTGGTAGGGATTCCCACCTCCCGCGCCATAAATTACGCCTGACTTCTCTGCGTAAGCAATTGACCGAGAAATCAATGCGCTTACCGGAAGACCTTTTATCCAATGGTGAGTTAAGCTTGCCCAGTACTTAAGCCGCCTGACACGTTCTGCGTCATCTGCATTCTTCCGAAATAGGTCGCGACTACCTGAAGACTCTTTGTCTTTCCAGTCGTACACTCTATTCAGAGTGTCAAGCATCCTTAAGATGCTATCAAAAGATATTTCCTCAACAGAACTTATAACGTACGGATCCCCAGAATTCTTTAAAAGTCGATATACGCGGTCCTGAGTTAGAGGTTCAATTTCGGGAGAACGTCGTACAGTATCTACACTCACTTCAAGTGAATCGTTGACCTCTTTGAGAAGTTTAGACCCATCTTTCACCTTTTCATTGAAGTTCTGCGAAAGAAGCGAGGCATGACTCTTTTGAGTTTGAGCCAGTAAAATCGTTGCATATTTCTCGGCGGATTGCCGATCGCTCCTGGTCCCACTGACCGATCTCCCCTGAAGGACTTTAGCGATATCGGTATAATTTTTTCTTCCCTTCGACTCCGGGGGAGGTACCATAAAGCTCGTTACCTCGATCGGGGATGTTATCGGAATCTGCAGGTCGGGATCCTTCCATGTCGCGTCATCTGCCCTGATGCAAATGACATTGCCTTGAAAGTCTTCAGTTAACCTACCTGCACGGCCTGCCAAGTTCTCAAAGTCTAGCTTTCCGAAAGAACTACGACCTCCCCCGTATTTATCAGTGAGGATAAATATGTTCTTTGCAGGAAGGTTCACTCCTTCAAGGAGCGTCGACGTGCAGAATAGAAAGTCGATCCCAGATGTTTCACTCTTAAATACGCTTTCAATGTCCTCTCGGATCGCAACCGGCATTTTCCCATGATGAAAAGCAACGCCTCGCTTAAGTACATCAATGAGGTAGTATTGTGGATGAATCTCTCTACCAATCCGTTCAATAAGTCGATGGACCTGTTGAGAGATTTCTACATTCTCTTCCCCAGCGAATGAGAGGGCATGATTGACCACTTTAGAGGGAGTATTTGCGTAAACGAGTGACTTAGCCCCATTCGCCCAAAACTTTACTGCCTCGTCAGGAGCCCAAGACATTTGATCTACTGACTCAACGAGTATCCGTTCAGATTCTAAGTCCGACGAGAAATACGACGCCTCTCTATCAATGAAATCTACATAGAATCTTTGCTGGGTGACTGTCCGCTCTCGCACAACCATGCTTCCGCCAGTAGATTTTCCGAAAAGCTCAAGAAAGAGCTCTGGGTTGCTCAAGCTCGGCGAAGAGAAGATTAGTTTAGTCGCAAAGCTTCGAACGGTTTCATCGATTGCATAGTAGAAGAGGGGGCTGCGCGAGTCATTCTCCGCTACGATTTTATGGGCCTCGTCAACAATAAGTAGCTTGATGGAGCGATTCGGCGCATTGAGGAAGCGAATCAGCCGTTCTGGAGTAAACACAAATACGGTGGTCGCAAAAAGCCTTTTCATTATCTCTGGCTGATCTGGATATATGGCTACGTTTACCGTAGGAAGAGCCTCCAGTAGTTTTCTCAAGTCGTTTGCCGTTTGGGCGACAAGCGCATTTGTGGGGACCAAGAAGATCACACAAGCATCTGCGAGCTGTGGTTTTTGCACCTCTGCTTTCAAGAAACTCTTGATTACAAATGATTTTCCAAGCGACGTTGGCCCAGAGAAACTGTAGAAATCCACACACTCCATAGCGGTTGCAATTTCGTATTGAGCATCCGTTAGTACGCTCGACCTGTCAGAAGTTCTTTGGTGAAATTCTTTGAAGCCTCGAGCAAATAGCCGCTCAGCTGGAACTTGGTAACCGTCGCTCTCATCAGACTCCTCTAGCTTGCGAAGTCCTGGAAAATTTCCCAGAACCGAGAACACAGCAATGGAAAATGCTTCTAGCCGTTGGAGTGATTCAGCATCTAGTTGTTGCTGTTCTTTAAGTTCTTGAAACATTGCAATTAAGGCGTATGCACGTTCACGATGCTCGGCCTTGTCTGAATGCGAGAGGATATCCGCGAACCGTAGACCAGGTGCAATGAGGCGATGCAAAGGCTCATCAGTGATTTTATGAGTAAGAAAATACTCCGCAACGATGGCTTCTGCTCGTTGAACCAAGTCAACGTAGTCGGGCCTCGCAAGAATGATTCTACCAAGTCTCGTAGCGACAGTTTCAGTATCTTTCGACATCATCCCTTCCCCCACCGAAGTCGTTGCTGAAGATCTTCACGCACCTTGTCGACACCGTGCGTCTCTGCTCCGACTGTTCTTTTCAAGAAGGGCATAGCAAATATATGGAAATTTGTTGCACCAAGCTGATACTTCCGAATCTGCTTCTGAATATCATTGGTTTTTGCCTGTACCGCATTTTGCGCCCGGATTCTAAATTCGGTCTCGATTTGGTCATCGTCATGTAGAGAAAGATCGAAGTCGTCGACGTCAAGATCAAAGGTCACTAGAACACCAAAAGAATTGACGAGCTTAATACGCTGAGTCGCACCCGGTTCTGGAATAAGAATAGCTTCTAGCGCTTTGAGCTGTTCATCATTAACAGCCTCTTTCATTAGTTGACTGGATACCAGTGACGTATCGTCTCTAAATGAAGTATCCTTCACACTACTCATTGATTCAAAGGCTTTCGAAATTGCACCACCAAGATCTCCATGCATTTTTGACTCGCCAAACACTAGTTGGTATTCATCATCTCTCACTCTGAGTAGGTGTAATCCATCCGCGCCAAATACTGGCATTTTGTTATTGGTTTTGATTTCCATTTTACTTAGAATCTTTGGAGCACCGACAACCTCTTCAAGTAGTGCATACAGGATCATTTCGCCGCCTTCGCCATTTGTAGCGTTCGGCTCTTGAAACTTTGCTTTAATATCCTCCGCCCAGGCCATGGCGTTATTCGGATCGATGGCCAAATCAGCAAGATACCTTTCGTATTCTCTCCTTGATAGGACGTAGCCAATGCTAGCCTTCGACAGATAGTCGAACATTTCGTCTAGGATAAATTCGCCACTTTCTATCCGTAAAACGGATAGTTTGCATTCAGTTCTAGGGTTGATATCGATGTCGACCGAATCATAAAAGAGGTCGGAAAACCTAGTGTTCTGTTTTAATGTTGGACCTATAACATTCAAGATGGCATCGCCCCTCATTTGCTTTCTCCTCTCTTGATTTGTCGAAATTGACGAGGGTTCATTCCGACCATTCTTCTGCGGCTAGGGGTGCCCCATTGAGTTCGTCTCGCCGCGTAGGCCAGTCCGGGAGGTGTCGATCCATCACCCCCACAAATCTCGAGTTGTGACTCCGCTCTACCAGGTGCGCCAGCTCATGAACCACTAAGTACTCCAGACTCCGAGGATTTTTTTTTGCTAGCTCCGGGTTGATCCAGATGTTCCGGCTATCAGGGTTACATGAACCCCACTTAGTCTTCATCCGCTTAACTGTGACCCGATTAGCTTTCACACCCATGACAGACTCCCACTTCTCGACCAGAGCCGGCAGTACTGCCTTAAGTTCCCGGCGGTACCAGCGATCAAGAATGCCAAACCTATCCTCTGGCGTCGACCCTTCCGGGGAATAGAGCCAGAGAATATCTCCTGAGAGAACAACCTTTGGGTTCCCGCTGTGCCTCGAAACATCCAGACGATATCGCTTACCCCAGACATAGTGGCTCTCCCCGGAGACCATCTGTCGCTTGGATTGCCGGTTAGCGTTCTGGAGACGATTTCGTTCCCGCCGAATCCATGGCAGGCGTTGTATGATAGCCCGACGAATGGTGTCCTCATCTAACCGAGCGGGCGCAGCTACCCGAACACGACCCATCGGCGGATACACCGACAAATGCATGTTCTTGATGTCTTTGTAGACCAGCTCAACATCAAAGCCGGAAACAGTGAGGTAAGAACTAGCGGAATTCATCATGCTTTTTCAGTTGATCGAGCAGACTTTCCATCTGCGTTTTATCTAAGAGCCCAGGGAAGTTGAGTGCAAGAGTACGCATCAAAGACTTCTGCTTTTTCTTGTCTCCAGACCAGCCATGCTCCTTGTTGCGCTGAATCGTGGCGTAAATCCGCTCGACGTCGACCTCGATATTCTTCGGCCACGCGAAGTCGATCAGGGCCCGTCGAGCAGGCGTCTTGGCCCAGTCAGGGAATTTCCTATCAGATTCGCCCTTGGCGAGACGCTGGGTTAACTCAACCAGCTTAAGCAGATACTCCTCGTAGTCGATCACAGCCTCACGACGCTGCTCAATCAGTGCATCGAGCAAAGTAGACATAGATTCGTAATACTTCGGGTTCATGGCCTGCTCGTCAACGATTGTCTTACGAACGTTATTGACGATGGTTTCAGCCGCAGCCTCCGGGGTCTTTCGGATGTTCTCCGGAAGTTTCTCTAAAGCCCCAACTCCATGTTCGACAATGAGCTGCACGAGCCCTTGGTCAAAAGTCGCAAGGTTTCGCGATGCGTCTGCCTGGATATAAGTATCCAGTAGAGAACGCATGCCGGCCTCAAACTGCTTGAGGTCAACATTCTCACCGGCTCCAAGCTTCACCTCGTCGCGCACATCAACAAAGTGTTTCACTTGAGACTTGATTGATGCAGCTTCACTTTCCGAGTATCCAGCCTCACTCATACGGTTGGCCAAGTTGGCATAGGCGTGTACCAGACTTGTCACGCCCTTGTACAGATCCCCTCTCTTAGGTTCGTTAGCCTTGAGTTGCTCTGCGCTGCCGCTTTCCATCGCGCAGAAATAGTGCTGGTACTGCAACGTGCCCTTAGGGGGAGCCACCGGCTCACACAGAGCACGCACCATTTCAAGAGCCTCGTCCAGGTCTTGACGCTCCTGCTCAATACGATCCTTGAGTAGGCCTTCCACATCTTCCTCGTCGTAGTCGGCGAAAGCTTCGGAGGTGTAGTCAGAAACCGCATCCTCCAGAGATTTGAACAGGTCGCGGTAGTCGACGATGTAGCCGTATTTCTTGTCATCACCGTCAAGCCGGTTCACGCGACAAATAGCCTGGAAAAGACCATGATCTTGCATGTTCTTATCGATGTAAAGATAAGTCGCACTCGGAGCATCAAAGCCGGTCAGCAGTTTGTCGACCACGATCATCAGCCTCATCTGACCCGGATGATTGATGAACTTCTCCTTGACGTCCTTCTCGAACTCGTCAATCCGCTTAACGGCATCATCAGCATTGGTCTGGAAGTAGTCAGCGAGCATCCGACGGTAGACGTCGTACTTGACGATCTCCTCGTTCTTGCCAGCCCCAGAGTCTTCCTTCGAGATCTGGGATGCGTTCGGCTCATAGCTCGTGATGATCGCGACCTTACCGGCCAATTCACTACGGCTGAAGATGTCATAGAACTTGCAGGCCTGGTAGACACTCGAACACACCAACATGGCATTACCTCGACCATCCATCAGGCGAGGCATTCTAGCCATATCCATCAGGATGTCAGCGGCGATCTGCCGAGCTCGCGGCTCAGCCGACTCAACTTCCTTGATCGTCGCCCAGCGCTTCTTCAGCTGGTGCTTCGTTAGGTCGGTCATGCCCTGGGTGTGGATCTTGAACCACTCATCGACCCGCTCCGGGCTCATAAGCCGCTGGTCAATATCCCGAGCCTCATAACGCAGATCCAGCACCACGCCGTCATCAACGGCCTCATCGAACTTGTAGGTGTGGATGTACGACCCGAAGGTCTCGATACTTTTGGCCTTGTCCTTCTTGAGAAGCGGAGTGCCGGTAAAGCCGATGAACATCGCGTTCGGCAACAGCTCCTTCATCGCCTTATGGAGTTTGCCACTCTGGGTGCGGTGAGCTTCATCGACAAAGACGAAGAGATTGCCCTTGGGGCTGAACCCTTCAAGGAGAGGTTTCTTGAGCTGACGCACGAAATCCTCGGTGTCGCCCTGATCCTTCTCGTCATCGCCCCGGAACTTGTGCACCAGTGAGCACATCAGCCATGGCTGGTTCCGGCCCAGCATGCCGATCATGCCGGCGCCAGACGTCGATCGCTCGATGGTCTCGTCAACACCGGCAAAGACCTTCTCGATCTGCTCATCGAGCTCAGTCCGGTCGGTGATCACCAAGACACGCGCTTCGCGCTGGTTCTCCCGGATCCACTTCGCCAGCCACACCATCGTCAAGCTCTTGCCTGACCCCTGAGTGTGCCAAATAATGCCACCCTCGCGACGAGCAATACGCTCCTGAGCAGCCTTAACACCGAAGTACTGGTTATGTCGGGCCGTCTTCTTCACACCCGAGTCGAAGACGATGAAGTCATGAATCAGCTCCAAGAAGCGCTGTTTGTTCGCCATCTGGAGCAATCCACGGTCGAGATGGTTCTCAACCACGCTTGGCTCTTTCCACTCCAGCCAGTACTTCTCCGGAGTCTCAATCACGCCGTAACGTAGGCCCTCAACATCACTACCGGCAAAAAGCAGTTGAACAGTGGTAAAGAAGGGGCGAACGAAATCTGCCTTCTGGTTGCCGAGGTGCTGTCGGATGCCGTCACCGATGCTGACCTTGGAACGCTTGAGTTCGATGACGCCGAGAGCGATGCCGTTGACGTAGAGCACGACATCTGGACGCTTGGTGTTTCTGCCCTTGATCGAAACCTCTTCAGCCACCACGAAGTGGTTAGCCTCCGGGTTGTCCCAGTCGATAATCCAGATGGTCTCGAAGTTTTCAGAAGCGCTGCGCTTTACCTTCACGCCGTAGCGCAGCAAGCTGTAGACCTTGCGGTTGACGTCGTATAGCGATCCACCAGTCGGCAGCGAAGCAGCCTTGCGAAGCTGCTCGATGGCACGTCGAACCAAGTCCTCCTCGTAGCCACGTGCCAGCAGATTCTGGCGCAACAGCTCTTCTTCAACGTTGGAGTTGGCCCGATCCTTCCAATCCCCGGCATACTCATACCCGAGCTGACTCGACAGGATGTCCACGACGCGATTCTGCGTGACACGCTCACGCTGCCCGACCAGACTCATGATGATGCCTCCACGGTGGATTCGTCCACCCAGCGTGCCAAAACGCTAAGGGCGGCGAGATACTCTAGAGCTTCTTGCTCCGTAAGTTCTTGATCAGCTTCATGGCTAAGAGGGTTTCGAATACCAGCAAAGACCCCTTCAGCAAATGTCATAGCGCCACGCTGAACCGACTTATAGGTGTCACTGCCGTCATCTTTCATTCGTCGTAGCCGAGACGCTCCTTTCTTTGCCTGATCGGTGGAGAAAGCCTGCTTGAAAAGATTTGTTTCGCTAACATCCCGACGACCGATCTTGTTCTGCGTCTCAGCATTCAGCTTGCGAATCGCACCACCGATGGCTTCACGGTAATGACCTGACTGCCAGAGCGACTGTGCTCCGTCCCAGATCCAAGGGTGCAGCTCCGCAGCAGAAAGCTCTGGAGCATTTTCTCCCAGATTCTGAGCGACTTCTTCAGCCCGTTGGAGCTGTGCTTGAGCTCTGATTGCAGCCTCGTAATGGCGATCCCAAGTGCCCAGCTTAATCCCGGTCAACTCAGAGCGCCAGCCAGGAGTAGCCCGATCCATAATCTTCTCGGCTACTTGCGCCTGAGAAGCAATATCGGCTTTAGACCCCCGCGGAAAGCTACCTATGACGCTAGGACTTGGGTGAGGAACACGCTCAGTCAGATAGATGAAGGTGTGCAGCTCTTTTAGCGCCCAATCAATATTCATCTTGCTTGCCCCCTACGGGAAGGCGGATTCTCCCAGTGAGTAGCTCCTGCATCATACCCTGCTTTATATTGCGAGCTGATTCGAGGCGAGACTCCAAGGCTCTGATCTCTGAGTCAGCGTCATCCAGTACACTCGCAATCTCTCGCTGTTCAGAAAAGTCCTCTGGAAAATCTAAAGTAAGAGTATTTAGATCCTTTTGGTAAAGATGATTAATGGTTGACCCCGCACTTAGGGATGAAATGAAGTTCTCGAACACTGAAGAACGCAACAGCCAATACAAGAACCTCGATTCGTAGGTTCCCCGGATCGGTCGCACTACAAAAACTCCACTATTCAATGTGGCCGGAAAAGGAAGATTATCAACAATTGCAACTTTACCAATAGTTCCGTCCTTAGTTATAAGGACATCGTCAGGTTGAAGTTGAATATTGCGATCTTGATCGAATCGCCATTTACTCACAAAAGCGGCTGAATTCCAGTCTATTTTAGCATTCTTAAAATCAGTGCCACCGACTAGTTTATAGCTGCCCGACTGGAGATATTCACCGGTCGTGAGCCCGTGCCAGCCAATTCTTGCCTTCAAATGGGAGTGTCTCGCAATTGATATATTCTTCCAAGGTTTGGTAAATCCCGGCAAGCGTTTGCGACCAGTCAGCAGCTCCTGCATCATGCCCTGCTTGATTGCCTGCTTCTTTGAGATGAGGCGTTCAAGAGTTTCAATGAGTTGATCAGCCGAACTCAACCTACCTGCGACAATCTTCTGTTCATCAAGCGATGGCAAATCGACAGTCAAACTGCCGAGAATCTGCGTATTTAGAGAAGGCATGGTTTGGCCTACTGCTACGGACCGCACCTTATCTTTGAAATTTTCAGTATGAAAAACTTGACTGAGATATCCAGAGTTTACTTTTGCCTGGTCCACTCTCACACGTAAAAGACGCCCAGAAAACAACCAGCCATCTTCTTCTCCCTTGACGATCGCGTTTCTATCTATTGACCCGACCCTGCTGAAAAGGATGTCTCCTTCACGGCACTTATAAGTCGAAAGACGCTTCAAGTCTTCTGTTCCCACAAGAGGAAGATTTTGGTGAATAATGCCTCTATCTCCGAGGTGTTCCACTGTGACTATCGGGGTCCCTGTAGCTTTATAGTCTTTCTGATGAAGAGCAGAGCCAAAGGGCCCAGTCTTAACTTCTGCAAAATCCGAAATCCTCTGAACTTCATGACAAGAAACCATTACAAGACCCCCATGTTCCGCAAATGAACGCAAACTCGTCGATCAGCTTCTTCAGTTTTGCCGATAATTTGTTCAAGGGTTTCGGAGTAACGTTCACCAAGTGTATTGAGCCTTAATGCGAGAGACCGAATGGTCTTTACGACTTCAACATCTGACGATTCCCGGATTGAATCACCCCATTTATCCTCGATGACTAGCACCCGTATATCCGTATCTCGAAGACCTTCGTAGGCCTGAAAGCTCTGCTGATCGATTTCAAAGGCGGCGTTTTTCGCGGCCTTCTTTGCCACTGTCTCAGCAGCAAACAGTTTCACGGCATGATTGAGCGCGGAGACCTTCTCAGCCTCTGCGCCCTCAGCTTTAGCTTCCCTGAGGCGCTTCCTCGCGTCGCCCAACTTCACTCCGCCATCGTCGTTGACAGCCTCCCAAAGCAGACCTTCCTCGACCGCGTGCTCGTCGATGTACTCCTGTAACTCCAGACTGCTGCGCTCTTGCTCTGCAGTAAGACGATCAAGCTCGGCCTTCTCTTCGGCGAAATATCGATCGATGATCAGTGCCGGTGAAATCAGGTCAGTTACCCAACGCTGGGCCTTGACACCCGTGCCGAAGACCAGGTCAGCAGCCTCGTACTTCGGCTTCTTCTTGTTGTCATAGCCAGTGATCCGAGCTTCACGCGGTTGAGCAGCATCAACCCAGCCGGACCCGACGATGAGTGTGACGTCATCGTGCATGGTGTCATTCCAGTAGCTCATCAGCTGCTCGTACATGCTGTACTCGCTGATCAGCGGACGGCCCCGGAACTTCTCCAGCAAGTCATCACCAAGATCCTCAATCAGCTGTTGCGGCCTGGTCTGCGAGTCAATCGTTTCCAGTTGAGATCCGTGAGAACCCCACCAATCCTCAACAGCCTTGGAAACAGTCGAGGTAAAAGCCTTAACATCCTCTGATTCCTCAATCACCTTGGCGACCTGATCAGGCTGCACTGTGAGCTCTGAATATCCCTCGCGGAGAGGTCGGAATAGCTCGTCACGTAGGTTCGGGAAAGCATCCCAGTATTCACCCAGAGCATCCAGATCTCGGTTCGGAATCCCGCCCTTAAGGTGAGCCTCCAGGTCCTGAATGTCTTCAGGTTCAGACGTGTCAATGTAGCGGGGGATGTTGAGGTTATAGTTGTTCTTAGCGTCAGAGATTTCCGACAACGACACCATCCGGGCAAAGCGCTCGACGTCGTTGCCGGCAAGATAGGTGTCGATGATCTTTCGCATATCCCGAGGACGCAGACGGTTCTTCGGCCCGTCTTTCTCGAAGCCCTTGGAGGCATCGATCATGAAGATGCCCGTCCGGTTGGTGGCTCTCTTCTTGTCGATGACAATGATGCAGGCCGGGATGCCGGTTCCATAAAACAGGTTGGCCGGCAGCCCAATAATCGCCTTAATTAGACCACGCCTGATCAGCTCCTCACGGATCTGCGCCTCGGTGTTGCCACGAAAAAGCACGCCGTGGGGAAGAATAACCGCTCCCCGACCATCAGACTTCAGGGATTTCACCATATGAAGCAAGAAGGCATAGTCACCGTTCTTCTCTGGTGGCTCGGAGAAGCCCTCGAACCGATCGTATTCCTTGTCGAAACCGTTCTTCCAGGTCTTCACTGAGAACGGCGGGTTGGCTACGAAGTAGTCAAAGGTCTGTAGCTGTTCGCCCTTGAGGAATTTCGGATCCGAGAGTGTGTCACCCTGACGGATGTCATGCGTCTCGTTGCCGTGCAAGATCATGTTCATCCGCGACAGTGCCCAGGTGGCGTTGTCTTTCTCCTGTCCGTAAATCGACAGGCCATTAGGCGCGGCGTCAGCCACCTTAATCAAAAGCGATCCAGACCCACACGTCGGGTCATAGACAGTCGTCGAGCGAGGGGCATCTTTTGGGATCTCCAGCACCTGAGCCATGATGCGAGAAACCTCCGCCGGAGTGTAGAATTGACCCTTGCTCTTGCCAGACTCAGTGGCGAAGTGGCGCATCAGATATTCGTAGGCATCACCGAGCAGGTCGTCGCCCTCGGCACGAGAACCGGTGAAATCGACGTCCTGAAAAATACTGACAAGGTTCGTCAGGCGATCCTGCATCGCCTTACCTTCGCCCAGCTTGTTCGGGTCATCGAAGTCGGCGTTGTTGATAACGCCCTGAAGATCATTGGCTTCAGCCAGTCGACGGATGGCGATGTTCATCTTCTCACCGATGTCCGTCGCGCCCTTTAGCGCAACCAGGTCATCAAATGATCCGCCTTCCGGAACTTCAATGAGGCTGTAAGGATCGCTCTTCGCCTTATCCGAGACATACTTCACGAACAGCAGTGTCAGGACGTAATCCTTGTACTGACTGGCATCCATGCCGCCACGCAGCTCATCGGCACTCTTCCAGAGGGAGCTATAAAGATCGGATTTCTTAAGAGCCACTACCACGCCACCACCTTCGGCAGCTTGACTGCTAACTTCTTACTTTGGGCTCTTAAAATCATATACTGTTCGTCTCCTCCACAGAGCGTGGCTTATCTTCTAGATGATACCGACATTACTGACCGCGCCAGACATTAATGTCGAGCAGTACCCGTTAACCATTCCGCTCATACTTCTCGACAAGTTCGCGAAACAGGGAGCGGGCAAATGCTAATGGTGCAATTATACCCTGACCAGCAGTTTTGTGAAACCTTGCAGCACTCCAGCTCATGCTGGCCATTTCATCTGCCGCTCGCTCAAATGTTCGCACCTCCCGCGACAGCCGCATGGCCTACCTACTCCGATAGACGCAGATTCTGCTCGCCCACATGGGGTCACGGATATATTCCACTGCATGCACGCAATTAATAACACCTCGGACATGGATGGTTACGTGGACTGGGTTGTTGATGTTCTCAAGTGGGGAACGCTGGTGGATGATATTGCCTCGGCAGAAGGGGCTCGCGAGCTACCATCTCGAACGGGCGCAGGGGCCATCTATCGGCGACAGCGGTCTAAGGTCCACTACTGATTTCGGACAACCAGAAATGGTGGTACACCCACCGCAACGCCCGCCGAGCATTAAAGCGGCTAGAAAACTCATCCACACAGGACAACTATTTACCTTCCTTGACCCGCCTGAAGGTTTCACCCAGGACTTAAAAGCCACCACAAACCTGCTGGAAG
>NZ_KV813939.1:0-88965 GCF_001813755.1 Corynebacterium sp. HMSC074H12 | reverse complement strand
GGGCACAAGAAGAACGTAAACGACGCGGCCACCCAGACGGGCGACCTGCCACATTCGATACCCACATCGACAACGAATGGAACCCCAGCTTAGGCATAAGAAAAGGCGGCTTAAGGGACATTTCGTGTGGATAAACCGATACGGATTCCCGGGGCAGCCTGGGATAATGCGGTGATCTTGATTTTGGATCGGTTCCAACAGCCCGATCGATGAAATCAACACTGGATAGTCCTAGGTCTGTGATAGGGGGACTGCTGCTGCTGGTGCGGTTAGGTCAATTCCTATGGCGGCGTCCGCAGCAAAGCCCCTGTACATACACTGGAGCTAGCCAGGCATCAAGACTTCGGACGCGATGGGGAAAGCGGCATACGCGGCCTGGACGAAAGAAGAGCTCACACGACGCGGCCGCCCAGACGGGCGACCTGCCACATACGACACGCACATCGACAACGAATGGAACCCCAGCTTAGGCATAAGAAAAGGCTGGGCCGGACGCTCCTAAATCCACACGAAATGTCCCTTAAGCCAACCTGGTCACAGGAGTGGACTTACCCCCAGAAACAGAAAAGCCAGGCCCGAAGACCTGGCTACCTCTATTAAGTCACTAACTCGTATGTGTAAGAACACAATGGTACCCCGTACGGGATTTGAACCCGTGTTACCGGCGTGAGAGGCCGGCGTCCTAGGCCGCTAGACGAACGGGGCTTAGAACTGTGACGACGTACTGTAACGTGCAGTGCCACGTTACATCGCTATCACTGCTGGCCTACCAGGACTCGAACCTAGAATGACGGTACCAGAAACCGTTGTGTTGCCAATTACACCATAGGCCATTATTGCTATGAACTAGCTCGGGGCTTTAACCCCTCGCTGCTCGCTGCAACGGTTTATTACTATATCCAGCACTACCGATACACACAAATCGCCAGGTCAAGATATTTTTTCGGGGCGTTAGGAATGAACCCTAACGCCCCGAAATGACAGCCATGTGAGACTACTTAATGGATCTACTCAGCGCTCCACGGTGTGAGAGCACGCGCAGCCTTAAGGCGAGCCACCGTGGACTCCTTGCCCAGCAGCTCCATGGACTCAAACAGCGGCGGGGAGACCTGCTGACCTGAGATTGCTACACGCAGGGCGCCGTAAGCCTTGCGTGGTTTGAGGCCGAGGTCGTCGATAAGCGCGGCGGAGAGAACCTTCTCAATCTCCTCCGCCTTCCACTCCCCGAGCTCCTCCAGCTTGGCGATGGAAACCTCCAGCGGCTGCACTGCTTCTTCCTTGAGGTTCTTGCGTGCTGCCTTCTCATCCAGTTCCAGTTCGGCATCCGGCGTGGTGAGGAAGGACATGAGCCCATAGGCGTCAGACAGCGTCTTGATGCGGGTCTGCACCAGATCTGCAGCGAAAGCGAACTTCTCTTCCGGATAGTCGGCCGGGAAGTCGGTGTACTCAGTCAGGTAGTCGCGCAGGCGCTGCGCAAAGTCTGCCGGCTCCAGCAAGCGAATGTGATCCGCATTGATAGCCTCGAGCTTCTTCTGGTCGAAGCGAGCAGGGTTCCCCAACACGTCGTGGACGTCGAAGTTGGCGATGAGCTCGTCGACGGAGAAGATGTCCTGGTCCGCAGACAGGGACCAGCCCAACAGCGACAGGTAGTTGAGCATTCCCTCCGGGATGATGCCGTTGTCACGGTGATTGAACAGGTTGGACTGCGGGTCACGCTTGGACAGCTTCTTGTTCCCCTCACCCATCACGAAGGGCAGGTGGCCAAACTCAGGCGTCTTCTTGGCAATGCCGAGCTCCACGAGCGCCTCGTAGAGGGCGAGCTGGCGCGGCGTGGAAGACAGGAGGTCCTCTCCGCGCAAAACGTGGGTAACTCCCATAAGCGCATCGTCGACCGGGTTAACCAGGGTGTAGAGCGGCGCACCGTTCGAGCGCGCCACGACGTAGTCCGGCTGGGTCTCCGACTTGAAGGTCATCTCACCGCGCACCAGGTCGGTCCAGGACCAATCCTTGTCCGGCATGCGCAGGCGCCAGACCGGCTTGCGGCCCTCCGCCTCGAAAGCGTCGATCTGCTCCTGGGTGAGGTCGCGGTCGAAGTTGTCGTAGCCCAGCTGCGGGTCGCGGCCGGCTGCCTTGTGGCGCTCCTGCACCTCTTCGTTGGTGGAGTAGGCCGGATAGACGTAGCCGCCATCCTTCAGCTTCTGCAGGACGTCGGCGTAGATGTCCATGCGCTGCGACTGGCGGTAAGGCTCGTCCGGGCCGCCGACGTTGACTCCTTCATCCCAGCCGAGGCCAAGCCAGTTCAGGGAGTCGATGATGGCCTGGTAGGACTCCTCGGAGTCACGGGCAGCATCGGTGTCCTCGATGCGGAAGATCAGCGTACCGCCAGTGTGGCGGGCATAAGCCCAGTTGAACAGAGCCGTGCGGACCATGCCCACGTGGGGCGTGCCGGTGGGTGAAGGGCAAAAACGGACGCGGACGTCGGATGTTTTTTCAGTCATGCCCACCATCGTAGTTCAGCGCCGCATCGCCGCACCGCCCGCCCCACTTGGGGGTAGTTGAACTCCGTTTCCACTAAGGCTGAGCAGCACCTTTTCCTCACACTTAACGGTACTGGTTTCCATTACCTATAGTGAATTCTCGTTCAAGAACTGAAGAAAGGTCTCCCATCGTGGTTCGTACCCGCTACGCGGCTCTGCTTACGTGCGCCGCACTCCTCGCCTCTCCCGCCACCGCCGTTGCCGGCCCCGACGACGGCAAGCACGTGGCCACCCAAACGCACATCGACTCCCCCAAGGCGTTTTGGGAGGGTAATTCTCTCACCCTCAAGAGCCATTCCGCAGAAAGCAACCACGACCTTGCCGACACGGTCACCTGGGTGGGCAAAGGCTGGGACCAGAACGGAAGCAACCAATACCAGTTCACAGTCCCCGAGGACCCGGCACTTTCCTTCCTCGGAAAGGCTGGCACGACCTACTACATGGCACCTGCCCGCGTACAGGGCAGCCTGGACCCGGTATGGATGGGCTTCGGTGCGGACACCGAGCTGCCTGTCGATGACTTCCGCGACAACATCGCTTCTCTCGACCTCTTAAGCGTCGATGGCCCCGGCGAGGTAGAGATGTTTGGCTACTACCCCGGCCCCGGCGGCCTGCAGCGCTTCTTCGGAACCACCGAGGGTGCCCCGCATTCTGCCTGGCTGACGAGCGGCACGCACACCCACAACTACACCGTCTTCACCAAGCCTGGGCGCTACCAGCTGACCTACCGCACCACCGCGCGCGACAAGGACGGCAAGCTCATCGCTTCCGCACCGACCACCACCTCCATCCAGGTGGGCGGTCAGCGTCCGGCCGCCGATCCAACACCGTCACTCAAGGAGCGGTTCGACAAGGCCACCGCGGGAGATGCCAGCGCACAGGACTACCGGTTGACCATCGCTCCGAAAAAGTCCGGAGACAAGGATGGGGATGAGCGCCTCTCCTCCATCGACTTCACCGGCGGCAGCAACGGCACGCTCACGCTGCTGATCGACGGCTACTTCCTCACCGATCTGCCCGTGAAAGACGGTCAAGCACACTTCGATGAGTTCCTAGGCCCAGAGTCCTCCACGATCCAGGCTGTCTACACCCCGGAGGACGGCAGCCCGCGCTGGATCTCCGAGGAGCTCGCCTACTCAGAGAACGCCGAGCTTTCCACCACCTCGAAGAAGTCTGCGGAGTCCTGGGCAGAGACCACCAACCCCCGCCAGCTCTCCTCCGATCAAGAGGTTTCGGTATCTAACCCGGAGCTGTCCGCGCGGGCCATTCCGGAGGGCGAGGACGCAACACGCATCATCGTTGAGGCCGCCGATAAGAAGCTCGAAGGCTACGTCCATGGTGGCTTCTTCAGCAAGGGCAGTGAGCTTCCCGACGTGGAATTCGACGGGGTCATCACCCAAGGCCGCGCCGAATTCGTGGTCGGTGCAGACGCAAGCTTCAACGGCACTACCGTGCGCCTGGATATCCTTCCACACCCGAGCATCAAGCAAGATTCCGGCAACATCACGCTCACCGAAAACTTCTCCTTTGGGCAGAAGTACGAGGGCCGCGGCGCACTCGGCACAAACTCCAAGGCTCCCTCCACCAGCCCGGACAACAACACCAAGCCGGAGTCAGGAAAGTACACCGGTACGTGCGTTGACAAGGCGGTGCTCGACCATGGCCACGTCGATATCGCTGTCACTCGTGACGGCGATAAGTTCCGTACCCGGCTCAAGGATGAGACGGCCATCGTAGACAAGAAGACCGTCGAGCGCCCGCTTGATGACGTTGTCTTCGCCATCCACAACAACGCGCTGCGCCCCCGCCCGGAGGCGCTCAAGGGCAAAGACTTCGACTACCTGGGCGAGGATAAGTTCTTCCTGCTCCCCCAAACCCAAGAGCAGAGCATCATCTGGCCGGGTTATAACACCCAGGCGCTTGACTACCAGGACTACAAAGACGGCACGGTCACCCTCAACATCAAGCCCGTTGAGATGCCTGACGGCGCACAGGTGGGCCTGTTCACCACCGAAGGGTTGGGCAAGGGCTTTACTCCCTTGATCAACTCCGCCGAAGGTGACTACTCCATCGAGACCACCTTCGCCTCTCACACCCACACTAACTGGGCGTTTACGAAGCCGGGCATGTACAAGCTCGAGGTCAGCTACTCGGCCACCACTACAGATGGCAAGCAGATCACCTCTGAGCCCCAGACGCTCACCGTGGCCGCCGGCGACGCCGCGATCAAGGATTGCGTGAGCGCGAAGGGCGGAAACGAGGGCGGAAACAAGGGCGGAAACAAGGGCGAGGGCAACGACAAGCCCGGCAGCACCAAGCCGAACGACAACAAATCCAGCGGCGAGAAGAACATGAAATCTTCTATGCCCAAACTCGAGGGTTTGTGGGGCCTCGTGCTTCCCGTTGTCTTGGCCATCGTGTTCCAAGGTTTCCTCAACTTCTACAACAACCACCGCGGCCAGATTGAGTCTCGCCTCAACGGCTTGCTTCATCGCTAGAAAGGACACCGCGTGCACCGCACCACAGAACTGCACAGAGTCACTGCTGCCCTCTGCGCCATCGCCGTGGCGCTGGCAGTTGTCTTCACGGGCCATCCGGCCCCGGCCCGCGCCGATGGCGAGGTTTTCGACACCGGGCACGTTGACGCCTTCTATGTCTCCGCACCCGGCGGTGAGCTCACCTTGTCAATGAAGGAAGACATCACCGGTAGCGGTGTCGTCCGCCCGGGCAACGATGTCACCCTCAAAGTGGCCGAGGAGGCCTGGAGCGAGGCCACCGAGGGCATCGATGGAATTGGCGTACCGACGTATTACCTCCCCCAGACCCAGGACAGTTCGCTGCTCTGGCCGGGATGGGATACCCAGTCTGCACAATCGGCTGGCTACACCGACATCAACTTCGAGTTCGTTGAGGTCACCGGCCCCGGTGATATCTTCGTCTTCGAAACGGCAGGCTTCGGAGATATCCAGCCTCTCACCGACGCCGGCGCGCTGGACCTGGTGTCCGGGGATGTCATCAACCAGGCCTACCCGGCACACCGACACGTCAACTGGGCTTTTAGCGAGCCCGGTATCTACACCATGACGGTGCAGGCAGAATCCAACGGGGACACGAGTAACCAGGTCACCTATACCTGGGACGTCGGTGACGCAGAAGCCACGCCTCGGGAGGAAGAAACGGTTACGGACCACGGTGCTGAGAGCCCTGCTGAGCTCGACGACGCCGCCCTGGGCGGGGCCTCTTCCGACGAACCTGCTTCTTCTAACTCAGGCTCCCGCTCTGGGGGCGGAAGCTCCGGAGGCGCTACCCGCGGTGCGACGTCGGCTGCGGGAACTAAGAACGCGGAACGAAAGGCACAGGACAAGGAGCGAAACGACCGCTCAGAGCGCAAGGAAAGGAAGGAGCGCAAGCCTGCCCGCGCAGTCGACAAAACCACGCCAGCCGCGGAGAACGTGGACACGGTCGCTGCAGCAGGCTATTACGACAGCGGGCAAAACCTGCTGCCGTGGGGTATCGGAGTCTTGGGCCTCGGCATGCTCGTGCTTGGCCTGGCCCTAGCACGTCTCGCACTCATGAAGGGCCGCGACTAATGCCGCACGGAGTACGCACCCGGACGCCCCACATCGCGCTGCTCTCGGCGGTGCTTATTGGCGCGTCCACGCTCAGTGGTTGCGCGAGCACCGCCAGTGGGGACGATGCGAAGCTCAAGGTGGTGGCGACGACGCCGATTCTGGGGGACGTCGCCAAGCACGTGGCCGGGGACGACGCCGCGGTGACCACGTTGATTCCCGCGGGCAAGGACCCACACACCTTTGAGCCGAGCTTGCGCTCGGTGCGGGATGTCGCCAACGCGGATGTGCTGCTGGCCAATGGGTTTCTCCTCGAGCCGCAGAACCTGCTGAAGACGCTGCGGGAATCATCGGATGTTCCGGTCACCGAGGTAGCGGACCAAGCGTCCACGCGCGGGGCCCGTCTCGTGCCGCTGGTGGAAAACGTTGCCCTCGATGCCGTCTGGCTGGGGTTGCGTGTGCGCAATGCCCAGCCGGGTACAACGAGCGTAACCATGAGCCTGCTCGATGCCGAGGGGCCGGGCGATGTTGCGGCCTACGTCGTATCCACATTTGGCACGCCCGAAGCACTCTTCAACACGGCTGATGGTCTGGATGAACGCGACGATTCCACAACGCTGCCAGCCAACGCCCACACACACGTCTCGTGGGCTTTCACCAAGCCGGGCATATACCGTCTCACTTTTGGTGCAACGGATAGCTCACCGCAGGAATTCACGGTGGCCGTGGGCGTACAGCCACCTGATGGAATGACCGCCCTGGATGCGGGCCACGTAGATATCACCGCGGACCTGTCCACGGGCGAGCTCGACTTAGAGGATCAAGGCGAAGGTTTCGACCCGCGCACCACGGCGTTGAGCATTCCCAACTCCACCCTGCAGCAGATACCACCGGACCCGGCCTACCGCTTCCTGGGGCGCCCGGGTGACGAGACCTACCTGCTGCCTCAGGCAGTCCTGGGCAAGCACATCCACGGCGAGGTTGACCCGCACCTGTGGCACAACGCGGCCAACGGCATCAGCTATGCCGAGGTCATCGCCGAACAACTGGCCTTGGCGGATCCTTCCCACGGCGCGGAGTATCGGGAGCGCGCTCAGATCTACATCGAGCAGTTGCACGACGCGGACGCGGAGGTGCGGCGGCTCATCGAAGACATCCCGGAGCGCAACCGGCACTTGGTCACACCTCATCACGGCTATGCCTACCTAGAACAAGGTTATGGTCTTGACATTGCGGGATTCGTCACTCCCAACCCGGCCATCGAGCCGTCACCGCGGGACGTCATCGCCCTGCGCCGGACGCTGGAGAATCTCCAACTTCCCGCGGTCTTCGTCGAACCTACCCAACAGGCCAGCGCCGATGTCATCCGTGAGGCTGCCGAATCCCTAGGGATCGCGGTGTGCCCCATCTACGGCGACACTCTCGATGACACCGTCCCCACGTATCTCGACCTCCTGCGATTCAACGCACACTCACTCAACCGCTGCTTAGGCAGCACCACGAAGGAAACTCATGTCTAATCGCACCATCCACACACTAGGCACGTCCCTGGCGGCAACGCTGACCGCTGCGGCGCTGGCTTTCGCCCCGGTGACTGCTTCGGCCGGTGATCTGGCCCAGGTTGTGAGCGCCGATGAAGAGGTAGCCGCACCTGGGACAGAGGCCACCATCGACCACGGTCACGTGGACCTCGGGCTGCTGCTTGTCGACGGGCAGGCCCAGTTCCTCGCCCGCGACGATTCGGCAGCCACGCCGGTATGGCGTGATCCTGCTGACGTGGTCTTCGACGTCGGCGACAATGCCCAACTCACCCTTCCGGAGGACAAAGCCTTTTCCTTTGTCGGCGCCGAGCCCGGATCGCAGGTGTGGGTCGTTCCCCAAACAGAGCAAGCCGACGTGCCGTGGCTGGGCTGGAATACCCAGGCGCCCTCGCTAACGGACAACGTTGACCGCGGCCTCACCATGGAGTTCTTAGGCCACCAGGGGCCGGGCGAGTTCTCCCTCTTCCTGCAGAATGGCGGCTTCGAAGAACCGCAGCTGCTGTGGTCCACCGCGACTGGGGCCACGGACGGTTTCTGGGTGGACCTGGGCACGCATACGCACGCTAACTGGGTATTTAGCGAGCCCGGCATCCACCAGGTTCGGGTGCGCATGAGCGGGCAAGGCGCGGGCGAGAGCGCCGGGAGCGATGTCGCTGCCGAGGCCACGTTAACCTTTGCTGTCGGTACAGGCACCGACGTCGCGCAGGCACACGCCGCGCAGTGGGATCCGAGCGCTGAGTCCTCTGATGCCTCGGCGGGCGCCGCGGTGCCGGTGTGGGTCTGGGCACTCGCCGGTGCGGGCCTACTCGTCCTCGTCGGGGCTGTGTTCGCAGTGCTACGCGCGAAAGGCGGGCGCCGTGGCTAATCCCTTCATCTCAATCAACGACCTGGCAGTGTCGCTTTCTGGCCGCCAGGTCATCGACGGCGCATGTTTCGACGTCGACCCCGGCGAGTTTATTGGGCTTCTCGGACCGAACGGGGCCGGTAAGACCACGCTGATGCGCGCCGTTCTGGGGCTGGTCCCCTTCACCGGCACCATCGACGTCACCACCTCGTTGGGATACGTCCCGCAGCGCCACGACGTGGAGTGGGACTTCCCCATCAGCGTGGCCAAGGCGGTGCTCAGCGGGCGCACGGGAATGGTGGGCTGGTTCCGGCGGCCGGGCCGGGCTGACAAGGAGGCTGCCCGCCGCGCCATCGAGTTGACCAACTTAGAAGAGTTCGCACAGCGCCCCATCGCGCAGCTGTCCGGCGGCCAACGCCAGCGCGTCCTCATCGCCCGCGCTCTGGCCTGCGAGCCTGAGGTGCTGCTTCTCGACGAGCCCTTTACCGGCCTCGACGCTCCCAACACCGAGGAGCTACTCACTCTTTTCCAGAAACTCACCGACCAGGGAAGCAGCGTGGTCATGTCCACGCACAACCTCTCCGAGGCCGCGCATTCGTGTTCGCGCCTCGTGCTCTTTAACCGGGGGATCGTCGCGGACGGACCCGCGGAGGCCCTGCGCCTGACCCCGCAGCCGTGGAGCGAGACCTTCGGGGTATCGGCCTCCTCACCGCTGCTCTCTGCGATTGGGGTGGCGGCATGATCGACATTTCGCTTGTTGAGTTCTTCCAGGACCTCGCCAACCCGCACCTGGACTTTTTGGCCCGCGCGGTCGGCATCTCCATCCTCGCTGCAATCGTGTGCGGGGTGGTGGGGTGCTACGTCGTGCTGCGCGGCATGGCCTTTATCGGCGATGCTGTCTCCCACGCGGTGTTCCCGGGTCTGGCTATCGCTTTCGTGCTCCAGGGCTCGGTGCTGCTCGGCGGCGCCGTGGCGGGCTGCACCGTCGCCGTGCTCATCGCGTGTTTCTCCCAGCGGCGCACGGTCCGCGAGGACTCCGTCATCGGTATCTTCTTCGCCGCATCCTTTGCGCTTGGCATGGTCATTATCTCCCGGGTGGAGGGCTATACGGCCTCGCTCACGAGCTTCCTCTTCGGATCGCTGACGGGTGTCTCCCGTGCAGATCTCTACACGGCGTTCACCGTCACGGTGCTCATCGTTGGGGCCGTGGTCTTGCTCGGCCCCCAGCTCACCGCTACATGCCTGGACAAAGAGACCGCCCGCGCGATGGGACTGCCCGTCTTTGCTCTGGACATCGTGCTCTACCTCTGCGTGACCGGCGCGGTGGTCATCTCTGTGGGCACCATCGGCAACGTCCTCGTGCTCGCCCTACTCATTACCCCGGCGGCCACGGCGCGGCTTCTCTGTGACTCGCTGGGGTCGATGATGATCGCTTCCGCGGCCATCGGTTCGCTCGGCAGCTTCTTCGGCATCTATCTGGCGTGGGCCATCGATCTTCCCGCTGGGGCGACCATTGTGCTGCTGCTTACTGCTTGCTTCCTCGCGGCGTGGGCGCTGTCCCCTCTTCTGCATTCTCGTCGTGCCACGGCGTCCTCCCCGCACCCATCTGAATCAAAGGAGTCCCTGTCCGCATGAATATCCGTCCCCTAACCTTGACCGCTGCCGCCGCTATCGCCCTGAGCTCGCCGACGATGATTGCTTCTGCAGCGCCCGCTGTTGCCGCGGAGCGCGCAGGCGAGTCCTCCTGCGATGCCAGCTCCCTGCATGCCTTTAGCCGCGGACACCAAGACCTCGCGCTGGTGGGAAATTCTGGCGATATCTCCTTCATCGCCCGCGACGATGAGTCCGGCAAGGACTACGATTCCGGCGAGTTCTACGTGGAGGTCGGCAGCAATGCCGCCTTCGATGAGTCAGCCGGAGGCGATATCCCGTCGAGTGGTTGGCAGATCCCCCAAACCCAAGACCCGGCAATCCCCTGGCTTGGTTTCAACACCAGCTACCTCGAGCCGGCAACGGCCGAGGGCGCTACCCTGTCGCTAACGTTGCACAGCGCACCGGAAGGCGGACGTATGGTGGGATTCCAAAACTCCCTGGGTGCAGCGCCCACCGTCCTCTTTGATTCGGAAGACCCAGACATCACCTGGAACTACCCCGATCACTTCCACAGCCACACCGGGATCATTTTCACCGAGCCAGGCGCCTATGCCGCAACCTTCACGTTTACGCTCAACGACGGCTCGGAGCATTCCATCGACGTTCCATTCCTCGTAGGTGAAGCGGAGCCCGACGAGGTGTGTCAACTGGATTGGGGTGCCAGTGCCGGCGCTGGGCAGGGCTCTGGTTCTGGCAGCGCGAAGAACCGCCCGCAGCAGTTGGCCAAGGAGATCAACGACACCTCTAAGTCCATCGCTCAGTTAGACAAGACGATGGATAAAACCTTCAAGGAGGCCGAGGCCGTCCTCAACGGCGCGCAGCCCTCCACGTCCAGAGACGCCAAAGACTCGAAGCAGTCTGAGCGCTCCGCGCGAAGCACCGAAAAGAAGCCGGCTGCAGATGCTTCTGAAAGAAGCCAACGTCCTGAGACGCAGGGCCAGCGCGCCCCACAGAACGGATCATCCCACACTGTGGAACAACAGAGAGATTCCACACATCGGAACACCTCGAACGGGCGCTCTGCTACTCGCGCGAAAGAGTCCGGGAGTACCGCGGCGCCCAAGAAGGAACGAAGCACCAAGCATACCGCCGCGGCGCAGCGCCCCGCCCCAAGCACGGAGGAACAGCAGGCTGGAACCGCAAACATCCAGGCTATGAGCTATGGCGCACCGATGGCCGGCTTCTGGGCGGGCTTCCTTGCGGGCATGGGTTCCCTTGCGCTTCTCCTCGGTATCGGGCTGTTCATCGCTGTGCAGTTCTTCCGCCCGCGCAACCGCGACTAGTCCCCTAGGGGCGGTCACCCCGCATAAGGAGTGGATCTGGTTTCGGTAAGAAGGAAAGAAGGAACTAGAGTTATTCCTTATGTGTGAAAACAGACCCTCCACCGCCCCCGACTTCCTCCTGTCCCGCGCGACGGGGTCTGTGCGTACCCAAGGTTCGGCTGCGACCTTCAGCGATGTCGATGCCGCCGTAGCCGAGCTGCGTGCCGGCACGGTCCCGATGATCGTCGGCGCGCTTCCCTTCCACAAGGGAGATCCAGCCGCCTTGACAGTCCCGCGCAGCATCATCCGCGAGGACGGCCCGCTCGAGCCACATGCCTACTACCGCAGCGGCACGCTCAACGCGCGGGTTACCGGTTTCGATCCGGAACCGGAGGAACACCTTCGCCGCATTGAAGCAGCCATCGCCACGATCGAGGCGTCGAAGTTGGACAAGGTAGTCCTCGCCCGCGCCGTTGACATTGAGTTCAACGCCCCTGTCGATCCGCTCCTCGTCGCCGCGCGGCTGATCGACCTATCCTCCCATCGCGATGGTTTCATCGCCGACCTCACCCCGGCGGGGCGACCCGGAGCGATGCTCGTGGGCTCTTCCCCGGAGGTGCTCATCAAGAAGCAGGGTTCAACAGTCACGGCCTTCCCCTTGGCCGGATCCGCACCCCGGCAGGCAGATAAAGCACGCGACATCATGGCAGGTCAGGACCTGCACAATTCCGAGAAGGATTTGCGCGAGCATGCCTTCGTGGTCGACCACATCCGCCGCATCCTGCAGCCGCTGTGCGCGACTCTCGACGCCCCCACCTCACCCCAGCTGACCTCCACCAACGAAATGTGGCATCTGGGCACCCCGATTGCAGGAACCCTCAAGGACTCCAGCATCACGGCCCTGGAGCTGGCCGAGTTGGTTTACCCCACCCCAGCTATTTGCGGCACCCCCACCGAAGCTGCGCAGGCGCTCATCGAAACTGCTGAGACCGACCGCGGCTTCTACGCCGGTGCAGTTGGCTGGTGCGATGATTCCGGCGACGGCGAATACATGGTGGCCATCCGCTGCGCGGAGGTCGCGGGCGATGGCCTGTCCGCCCGCGCGTGGGCGGGCGGAGGAATCGTTGTGGATTCCGACCCGACGGCCGAGCTTCAGGAAACCACAGCGAAACTGCGCACCATCCTCCGCGCGCTCAACCTCTAGAGCAGCGCCTAAGCGCGCTCAATCGGGTTGGCCAGGCTGCCCACGCCGGGGATCTCAATTTCGATGGTATCGCCCGGCACCATCGGTGCCGTGCCAGCCGGGGAACCCGTAGTGATGACATCGCCCGGCAGAAGCGTGTAGGACTGCGAGATCTCAGCGATGATGTGGCCCATCTTCACAATCATCTGATCCGTATTGGAATCCTGCTTCTGCTCACGCTTGCCATCGTGCGTGAGGTAGGCGTTAATCTTCTGGTCATCGAGATTGATGCAGTCCAGGTCCGTCTCAATCCACGGGCCCAGCGGGCAGAAGGTGTCGATGCCCTTCGCGCGCGCCCACTGGCCATCCTGGAACTGCAGGTCACGCGAAGAAACATCGTTACAAATGGTGTAGCCGACGACGTGGTCGCGCCACTTCTCTGGGTCGATATTCTTCGAGACCTTGGAGATCACGACGGCGAGCTCACCCTCGAACTCCACGTTGGTGGCGAACTCCGGAATCTTGATGGGCGCACCCGGGCCAATGACCGCGGTGGAAGGCTTGATGAAGATCGTCGGCGGCAGGTGCTCGGCAGACTCCTTGAAGACCTCCGCCACGTGGTCGGCGTAGTTGCGGCCGAGCGCTACGACCTTGGTCGGCAGGGTCGGCGCCAACAAGCGCACCTCACTCAGCGGCCACTCGCGGCCAGTGGGCTCCGGCGGCGTAAACGGTGTGCCGGAAATTTCCTTGGCCACCAGCTGATCCAGCGGGGCGTCGGCGGGACCATCGATGATGGCAAAACAGATACCTTCGGTGTGAGCAATTCGTCCTAAACGCATAACGGCCATACTACTCGCAAGGATTTTTAACACACGATCAGGGGTCTGCAGTAAAGGTTGCAAAGGAAGCGTTGTCTATCTCAGCGCTGGACGACGTCCCCCAGGGTCACCGCTCGCGTGCTCCCCCGCTGCGCTAGGTATAGCTCTGCGCAAGCCAGGGCGTCGCTGAGCGCATTGTGGCTGCCATAGCGCGGCAGACCATAGCGCTCACGGACTCGGGGAAGGCGTAGGTCCTCGCCGCGCGGGTAGGTGCCCATGCGCTCCATGTGGCGCCGCTCCAACGCAAAGGTATCCACCACGCTCAGCCGCGGGCGCTCTCCGAACACCGCGCGCGATGCCGCCTCAATGAATCCCACCTCCAGCGCTGAGAAGTGTGCGAGCAACGCGCGTCCCTGCACCGCCTGGCGCAACTGCTCCATGGCGCTCTCCAGCTCCTCTCCGGCGTCGATGACGTTTTGGGTCAGCAGGTGGACATGCGAGTCGTCGGCCACCTGCGCACCGCGCACCACGATATAGCCAGCACCGGATAAGTCGATGGTTCTGCCATTAACCGGAACCCAGCCAATAGAGACGATCTTCCCCGTGCGGGGGTTAAGGCTGGTCGTCTCCATGTCCACGGCCAACAAGCCCACGTCATCAAGGGGTGTGGTGCGCGGGGGCGCGCCCCAGTCCGCCCGGCGGCTCCAGCGATTCCACATCTAGATATTCCTCACCGGGTATTTGGTCGCGAGGGCATTCTGCATCGACTTGATCGCCCGGAAGGCATCGCGCAGGTGCTCGCGTTCCATGCGCCCCAGGCTCTTGGGGCCGATGTTGTAATTGGGCTGCTGTCCCTCGCGCAGCTGGTGGGCTTGGTGTTGGAAGGAGAGGGAGCGTAGGTAATCAAAGGCGTCGAGAAGCTCCTGCGCCCCCTGGTGGCTCACCGCGTTACCGGCGGCTTCTCTGAGACGCTGGCGGGTATCCACCACCGTCGAGCCGGAAGCCAAGGCGAAGAGCCGGGCCATCTGCACGATTCCGGCGGTCCCGCCCTTCTTAATGTCGAGGGTGTTAGCGTAGTCGCCATCGCGTTCCACCACCAGCCCTCTGAAGAAGGTCAGCGGCGGCTCGCGGCGCGCTGCCAAGCTGGCCAGGTGCGCGTGCAAGCGAGTTGCGCCCTTACCCATTTCTACGGCAGCAGTGTGGACTTCTCGGCCCAGCTCCTCGCTGCCATAGAGGACACGGAAATCGAAGAAGATCTGCGCGTTGAGCAGAGCCTCCGGTTGGGGCTCCCGGATCCACCTACGGAAGGTATCGATCCAGTGGGTCCGGGTCATCCGCCATTCTTCGTTCATCGCCATCATGTTGCCGGGGCAGAGAACTTGGCCGGCGTCGGCAAGCCCTTGGCAGACGAAGGAGCTCATCCGCCCGAAGTAGTCGCCGTGTACCGCGGCATCGTAGTCATCAGCGAGAACCAGAGCATTGTCCTGATCCGAGGCAAGCGCCATTTCCCGGCGGCCCTGCGAACCGACGGCCACGAAGGCATACTCGACCGGCGGGGGTCCAAGTTCCTCCTCGGCTAGCGTGCACAGGCGGCGAGCCACGGCATCAGCGGCGAGCGTGACCAGGCTGGAGGCTTCCGCCGGGGTGGAGCCACGCTCCACGTAACGCCCGGCCAGGCGCGTGGCTTCCTGAAAAGCGCCACGAAGCTCAGCGGCACTGCTGCGCCGTGAGAGATCCGCGGTGAGGTAGAGCGGATCGTTATGGAGCAGGCGCGTAACGTCCGACTGCGTGACAATGCCCTGCAATGCGCCCTCGGTGACCACCGGCAGGTGGTGGATACCTCGCTCGGCCATGTGCAGCAGCGCCTCCATGGCGGGGGCATCGGCAGATACCGTCAGCGGGTTGGGCGTCATGATCTCCCCCACCGCCTGGCCAGGATCCCGGTGAACGGCGAGCACGCGCGAACGCAGATCGCGGTCCGTCACGATGCCCTTAAGGCGGGTGCCGTTCTGGTTCCCGGGCTCCACGACGAGGAGCGAGGACACACTCCGGTCAGTCATCATGCCAGCGGCTTCCGCGATCGTGGTGGTGGGCGGAGCGGTGAGCACGTCGGTGCGGATAAGGTCCTGCAGCGGCGTGCGGAGAACATCCGTCGGTGCGGAATCGGACAGCTCGCGGGCTGCTGCTCGGATCTGGCGCGACTTGGCCGAAAAGAACCGTGCGATGTCTGGGTTGCGTTGGGCGCACTCGCTAAAAGCGTGCTGCGGCAGGGTGAAGACCAGACTGTCTTCGACCGCGACCATCTCATAGACGGAAACCGGCTCACCCTGCAGCGTGGAATAGCCAAAGGTCAGCCCGGGTTCGCGCCGATCGAGAAGGACGCCATCCTCTCCCAGAACATCTATTGCCCCGGTGCGGATGATGTGTAGGAACGCGTTCTCCTCCCCGAGCCGGACGGGGACATCCCCGCGGCGCAGGTAGATCATGCTCAGCTGTGCAGACAGCGCGGTGAGCTCTTCCTCCGGCAGGCGGGAGAAAGGCTCGTGCTGGGCGAGGAAACTAGTGACCTCGTCTATTTCGACGCTCATGCGCCAACCATACAGTGCTAGGCGCTCAGCGCGGAGGCGATTCGGTCACCAATTTCGGTAGTCTTCGGCTGCGCATCCCCGCGGGAGGAGACGTCGGCAGCAACGGCCTCCTCGATGCGCACAGCGTTGTCCTCGTCGCCGAGGTGGCGCAGTAGCATCGCGGCCGAGAGGATCGCCGCGGTCGGGTCCGCAATCCCTTTGCCCGCAATGTCCGGGGCAGAACCGTGGACAGGCTCGAACATGGAGGGATTCGCACCGGAGGCGTCAATGTTTCCGGAGGCGGCTAAGCCGATGCCACCGGTAACAGCACCGGCCAGGTCAGTCAGGATGTCACCAAAGAGGTTGTCGGTCACGATGACGTCGTAGCGCGCGGGATCGGTGACCATGTAGATGGTTGCGGCATCGATGTGGTTGTAGTCCACGGTGACCTCCGGAAACTCCTGTGCCACCTCGTTCACGGTGCGCTGCCACAGCCCGCCGGCATTGACCAAAACGTTGGTCTTGTGCACCAGCGTGACGTGCTTGCGGCGGGACATCGCACGCTGGAAGGCATCGCGCACCACGCGCTCAACGCCGTAGCGGGTGTTCTGGGAAACCTCCGAGGCCACCTCGTGCTCAGTGCCTTCGCGCAGCGTGCCGCCGTTTCCGCAGTACAGACCTTCGGTGCCCTCACGGACAACGACGAAGTCGATATCGCCCGGGTTTGCCAGAGGCGAGGTAGACGTCGGGTACAACTTGGAGGGGCGCAGGTTAACGTGGTGGTCGAGCGCAAAACGCATCTTCAGCAGCAGGCCGCGCTCCAAGACGCCGGGCGGAACCTCACCCGGGGCGCCAATCGCACCGAGCAGGATGGCGTCGTGCTCGCGCAGGGAGGCCAGGTCGGCGTCGGTAAGCAGCTCTCCGTTGCGCAGGTAGCGTCGAGCACCCAGGTCATAGTCGGTCACCTCGATGTCCTCGCGCACCGCGCGCAGAACCTTGAGCGCTTCCGCGGTTACCTCGGGGCCAATGCCGTCGCCGCCAATCACTGCAAGTTTCATTTTGTGGGATTCCTTTCTCACATATTGGATACTTGAGAGAGTACCACCCTCGTGCCCTCCATGAAGCCGAAACCCCCTGAAGAACCATGGCTGGCTCTGCAGGGGGGCGGTGGACTCCACTCAGGTGCGGTGTGGATTAAACATCCAAATCGAGCTGGTGGCAGGTAGCCCCCAGCGCCGAGTTGATCTCCTCGACGGGCTCCTCTGGCACCTCGCGCTCGACGCGCAGAATGAGCACAGCGTCGGAGGCGTCCTTACCCTGGGTCAAGGCGGCGGCGACAATGTTGATGCCGGCAGAGCCCAGCTTGGTACCCACGGTACCCAGCGCGCCCGGGGCATCCTTGTAGGAGAAGAAGAGGTTGCGGCCGGTAGCGCGCATATCGACGCCGCGGCCGTTGATGCGGATAATCTTCTCCACCCCGTCAATTCCGGTCAGGGCACCGGTCAGCTGCGATACCTTGCCGTTGGGGCCAATCACCCTGACGCGCACCGAAGAGCGGTGGCCCTTCGACTCCACGTTGGTCTTCACGTCCACGGTCACGCCGCGGCTTTCGGCGATCTTCATTGCGTTAACGAAGGTGACAGCCTCCGAGACCACGCCGGAAAACAGTCCGCGAACAGCAGACAGACCAAGAGCCGAGACATCCTCGTTGGCCAGCTCACCGCAGGCCTCGACCTCCACGGCAACCGGTGCAGCATCCAGCAGGTTGCCGGCTACCAGGCCCAGCTTGCGGGTCAGGTCCAACCAGCCGGCGACCTCCTCGCCGACCCGTCCGCCTTCAACGTTGACGGCATCCGCGACGAACTCGCCGGCCAGCGCCTTCAGCACGGAGGCGGCGACGTCGGTACCGGCGCGGTCCTGCGCTTCGACCGTGGATGCACCCAAGTGCGGGGACACGGTAACTTGCGGAAGCTCAAACAGCGGGGAGTCCGTGCAGGGCTCGGAAGCATAGACATCGAAGCCTGCACCGCGGTGGTGGCCGGACTTGATGGAGGCAGCCAGGGCTGCTTCATCGACGAGGCCGCCGCGGGCGGCGTTAATGATGATCTGGCCCTTCTTGGCCTGCGCCAAAAGCTCGGCATCGAACATGCCGGCGGTCTCCGGGGTCTTGGGCAGGTGGATCGTCACAAAGTCAGAGCGGGACATGAGCTCCTCAAGGCTCACCAGCTCCACGCCCAGCGCCGCCGCACGGGCCGGGTTGGCATAAGGATCGTGCGCGATGATGGTGGTCTCAAAGGCCGCCAGGCGCTGGGCAAAGAGCTGGCCGATGTGGCCGAAGCCCACGATGCCGATGGTCTTGCCATAGATCTCGACGCCTTTAAAGGACGAGCGCTTCCACTCGCCTTGGCGCAGCGACTGATCCGCCGCCGGGACTTGGCGCGCGGTGGCGAGAAGCAGTGCGATGGCCTGCTCGCAGGCGGAGTGGATGTTGGAGGTCGGCGCGTTGACAACCATGACGCCACGCTCGGTAGCAGCGGGGATATCAACGTTGTCCAAGCCAACGCCGGCACGGCCGACGATCTTCAGGTTCTCTGCGGCGGCCAAAACCTCCGCGTCCACGGTCGTGGCGGAGCGGACGAGGAGCGCATCGGCCTCAGGCACTGCGGCGAGAAGCTCCTCACGGTTTGGGCCATCAACCCAGCGAACCTCAACGGTGTCACCGAGGGCATCAACAGTGGATTCGGCAAGCTTATCGGCGATAAGTACGACCGGCTTCGACATAACTTCCTTTACTAGTCAGAATTGGAGATGCCGAGAAGTGTAGTTTATTCTTTCCAGCCCTGAGTGATTTTATGCGTGAATTCTGTCACTGAACCGAATTCCGGTCCGAGGGCCACGATAGGCCCCTCCGACAACCCTGCCGTTATCGCCGCGCCGGCCTTCGTCGCCGACGGATCTGGCTCGGTCATGACGAAGACCGTGCCACCGTAGGCGGTGGCGTTGACCACGTTGGCTAGGGGGCTTTCCGCGGTCGCCACAATCACCGGCGCCATTTGTGCGTCGCGGCGCGCCTGGGCTGGAATAGCCGGCATCTTTTCCTTCGTTATGTGCTGCGGCAGGGGCTCCCAGGCGGCCTTGAGCTCCGTCTTCGTAGAGGAATCCAAGCGCGCAATGTTGTCAACCATGCGCTCGCGTTTCATGACTACCTTCGACGTGAAGCGAAAAGCGGTGTACTCCCCCAGCGCCTTGGTGTTTCCTGGGTCATGGATAACTTCAAGTTGCCCGTTCTGGCTGGCCCACGGAACGTTACCGATAACGAGGAGCTGGTCTACGTCGAGATCAGTGAGCAGCTGTGAAATCTGCGGGCGAATCGACGCATCGTACGTCACCATGGGCACGCGCTGCGACACGCTCAACGTCGCCGCGCGCAGGGCCGCGGCATCCGTCTCTTCGGCGAGGATCAGCGTATTGCTCTCCTTGAAGAACAAGCGCGCAGAGTCTATGCCCCAGCGGTCCCCCACCACGGTGACCTCGTTGGCGAATTGGGGGTCGATAAGCCGCAAGCGGTTCTCCTCGCTCGCGCGGGCCAGGTCGATGTCCGCTTCGGGGAGGGCGGTGATGTCCTGCGTGAGGATCGGCTCGCCCCGCCCCAGCGAGGAACAGCCCGCAGCGCCCAGGGCCGTCACGACTAGTAGCAGCGCTACAGGCACGACCTGTAGCGCACGTGGAGAAGGAACCTTAACGCGCAAAGGCCTGCGGGCCCTCCTCGCCGCCGGAAAGGTTCGCCTCATCCACGTCGCGCACCACCTGCTTGTTGAGTGCATATTCGACGATGCCGACAAAGCGCTCGCGGCGATCGGCGAAGAACTGGTGCGCGGTCTTCGCAGTCAGCAGCTCCGGATCTAAGTCGTGGGAGGCCAACACACTATCGAACTCGGCATCCTCCATGATCGACTTTGACTGCACGCGCGGCAGGTAGCGCTCGGGCGAATGCCCGTCCAGAACCACCTCGGTGCGCTTGCCCATCGGTGTGCGGTTGAGCACGGAGTTCGCCAGCACGCCGCTGATACCGTGGCGCTCGCACCAGCGAAGCGGGAAGACCGGGAAGAATCCCGGCTGCAGCTCCTCGAAGCTATGGCGGTTGAAGGCGCGCCCCGTCCGCCAATCCTTGGCGCCGCGTGCCATGAGCAGAGCGTAGAGGCCGTGCCATACGCCGTCGTTCTCCCCCACGGACAGCAAGCGGGACTCGCGGAAGGAAGCATCGCGCACCGTCTTCGGAACGCTCTCGGTATCGCCGGCAACCCAGCTGGTCACCTCGTCGACATCACGGGCAGCGCGCAGCTTGACGGCCGAGGAGCCGTAAAGCTCACCGAAGACACCGCTCCAGAACCACTGGTTGAGGCGGTCCCAGGCGTCTTGGGTAGATAGCACGCCCTTCTTCTCAGCCAGACGTGCCAGGATGACCGCCAGCGGGATAATCTGCTCGGAATAAGGCACCTGCTCCAGGGACAGGATGCAGCGCTCAGCCAAGAACTCGGCGACCTCACGGAAGGTAATCACGAGGGTCTCCGCGGCCTTGCGGTACTCAGCGAGCGTCAGTTGCAGGATGTCTTCGCGCTGACCACCAGCGTTGCCCTTCTCCCCCGACACCAGCAAAGACACGGCCGAGAGGAACTCGTTGCGGCCAATGCCGTCGAGCGCCGGGAAGGAACGCAGCTGCTTCTCGACGGCCGCCCAATCCTCCGCCAGGTGGAAGTCCGGGTCTTCGGAGGCAAAGACAGCCGTGAGCAGATCGAAGACATCCATCTGCAGACCAGCGGAATTTACCTGCGCAAAGATCGAGCCGATACCGGCGCTTGCCGTCTCCCGGGAGAGGCGGATCATCGGCACGGTGTACCCGGACAGCGGGCGCAGGATGCGGTTGTTGAAGGCTGCAACCACATCACGGGTGGCACCATCGTTGGCGGCTGCGAGCTCGAAGAGCATGCTGGTGCCTTCCTCGCTCAACAGGGCTGAGACCGGGATGCAGCACTCTTCGATTGCGGCTTCGCGGTTGTTCAAGGAACCTTCGATATCCGGCGCGAAGTGGGAGCGCAGCTCGCCATGCTGGTTGACGGCGAAGACGGCTTCGTCCGGCATGATGTCCTCCGAGGTCGCTATGCGCAGGTCCACGTAGTACTTGCGGGAGACCTTCTTGGAACGAAAATCAGTGGTATCGACGAAGCCCTCGCCGCGGAAGCAGTGATACAAGGTGGTAAGGCGCTGCTGCCCATCGAGCAAGAGCAGGCCCGGGTTCACCCCGGTATCCGGAGCCCCAGCCAATGGGCGGGGGCGAAAGCGCATGGTTTCGTTGCGGGTATCCAAGGCCATAAATGCGCCGAGCGGGTAGCCGCGCAAGACGGTGACGATCAGCGATCTAATGCGGTCCTCATCCCAGGAATAAGAGCGCTGGAAGTCAGGCAGCTGAATATCACCGCGATCGATGCGAGCGAAAAGGTCATTAAGGTCATAACTTGGCGTAGAGAAACCCATGGCCTCGAGCCTACCGCCAAATGTGGGAACGTGCCCGTTTGTGCGCGAACATCACATTGCGGGCACCAAGCCCCGGGTATTGAAAAATCCCGCCAGCCGGTGGCCAGCGGGATTACTCAGATCCAGTGCGATTTATGCAGTTGCATCCAGCGGGTTCTTGACCCAGCTCATGAGATCTCGCAGCTTCTCACCAGTCTTCTCGATCTCGTGATCGTTGTAGCTGGCGCGCAGCTCCTCGAGCTCCTTGTTGCCGCCCTCAACGTTGGCGATCAGGCGCTTGGTGAAGGTTCCATCCTGAATGTCGGACAGGATGTCCTTCATGCGCTGCTTGGTGTCGGCGTCGATGACGCGCGGACCAGAAATGTAGCCACCGAACTCTGCGGTATCGGAGACCGAGTAGTTCATGTTCTTGATGCCACCCTCGAACATGAGGTCAACGATGAGCTTCAGCTCGTGCAGGCACTCGAAGTAGGCCATCTCGGGCTCGTAGCCAGCTTCCACCAACACCTCGAAACCGACCTTCACGAGCTCCTCGGTACCACCGCACAGAACGGCCTGCTCACCGAAGAGGTCGGTGACGGTCTCGGCTTCGAAGGTGGTCGGGATAACGCCGGCGCGGGCGCCGCCGATGGCCGCGGCATAAGACAGGGTCAGCTCGCGGCCCTCGCCCTTCGGATCCTGCTGGGTAGCGATCAGGCAGGGAACGCCCTTGCCGTCGACGAACTGTCGGCGGACCAGGTGGCCCGGGCCCTTCGGCGCAACCATACCGATGGTGATGTTCTCCGCCGGCTTGATCAGTTCGAAGTGAATGTTGAGGCCGTGGCCGAAGAACAGAGCATTGCCGTCCTCCAGGTTCGGCTCAATGTCCTCGGTGAAGATGGTCGCCTGGGATGTATCCGGGGCCAGCAGCATGATAACGTCAGCCCACTTGGACGCCTCAGCGTTGCTCAGGACCTTAAAGCCAGCCTCTTCCGCCTTCTCGCGGGACTTGGAACCCTCGCGCAGGCCGATCGCCACCTCAACGCCAGAGTCACGCAGGTTCATTGCGTGGGCGTGGCCCTGGGAGCCATAGCCAATGATGGCGACCTTGCGGCCCTGGATGATGGACAGGTCGGCATCGGAATCGTACAGAGTCTCAATAGCCATGTTGTTGTTCCTTCTCTCTGTGGTTCGTCGTCACTACTCAGTGAATAGTGACGTGGTCTACTGAATTTGTATCACATTTTGGGACAAGATGCCCACAATGTGAGATTATTTATTTGCTCGGTGCCATCGCCTTCGGGCCACGCCCCAGCGCGACGTTTCCGGACTGCACCAGCTCACGGATACCGAAGGGCTCGAGGACGTCGAGAAGCGCCTGCAGCTTGCCCGGCGTACCGGTGGCCTCCACCACCACGGACTCCGGCGATACGTCCACGATGCGGGCGCGGAAGATGTTCACCGAGTCGACCACCTGGGGGCGGTTCGAGTTATCCGCGGCCACCTTGACCAGCATGATGGCGCGGGCAATGGTGTTTTCTTCCTCCAGCTCCACCACCTTGAGCACCGGAACAATCTTGTTGAGCTGCTTCGTCACCTGCTCGATGACAACCTCGGAGGCGTCCACAACGATGGTCAGGCGGTTGATCCCCTCGGTTTCGGTCCGCGCGGAGACCAGCGAGATGAGGTTGTAGCCGCGGCGGGTAAACATACCGGTCACGCGGGAGATGATGCCCTCAATGTCCTGGACCCGCACGGACAGGATGTGTCGGGTGATGTCGTCTTTAGCCATTGTTCTTAGGCCTCCTCGAGGGATTCGTGAATGTCGGCCGGATCCTCGGCCGCGGACTCGTTTTCATCAAACAGCGGGCGCAGGCCCAGGGCGTACTGAATTTCCTCATTGGAGGCGCCGCCACCAATCATCGGCCACACCTGGGCATCCTGGCCCACGATGAAATCAATGACCACCGGGCGGTCATTGATTGAGCGCGCGCGCTCAATCGCGGGGCCAATCTCTTCTGCCGTGGTGACGCGAATGGACTCGCACCCCAGGGCCTCGCTGAGCTTGACGAAGTCCGGGACGTACTCATCGTGCTCACGCAGCTTGGTATGGGAGTACTTGTTCTCATAGAAGAGCGTCTGCCACTGGCGCACCATGCCCAGGTTTCCGTTATTAATGACAGCCACCTTGATGGGGAATCCCTCCACCGCGGCGGTGGTGAGCTCTTGGTTGGTCATCTGGAAGCAGCCATCGCCGTCAATCGCCCAAACCTCACGCTCCGGGCATGCGGCCTTAGCGCCCAGCGCTGCGGGTACGGCGTAGCCCATCGTGCCGGCACCGCCGGAGTTGATCCAGCTGCGCGGGTGCTCGAAGTCGAGGAACTGTGCCGACCACATCTGGTGCTGGCCGACGCCCGCGCAGTAGATAGCCTCCGGCCCCACGATGGAGCTGAGCTGCTGGATGACCTCCTGCGGATTGAGCAGCCCGTCCGACGTCGGCTCGAAACCGCGCGGGTAGCGGCGCTGCAAATCTCCCAGGTACTCCATCCAGTCACCGAGGTTCGGGGCGTCCAACTCCGCGTCATTGGCATAAGCCTTGGTCAGGCGCAGAAGCACCTCGCGGGCATCACCCACGATGGGAACAGCTACCTCACGGATCTTGCCGATCTCGGCCGGGTCGATGTCGGCGTGGATGACCTCGGCGTGCGGAGCAAAGGTATCGGTATCACCGGTCACGCGGTCATCGAAGCGCGCGCCCACGGCGATGATAAGATCCGCGCGCTGCAGCGCCGCCACCGCCGGCACCGTGCCGTGCATGCCGGGCATGCCCATGTGCTGCGGGTGGTTATCCGGGAAGGCGCCGAGCGCCATGAGGGTGGTCACCACCGGGATGCCGGTCAGCTCAGCAAACTCGCGCAGCTCGCGGGAAGCCTCCGCCTTAATGACGCCGCCGCCAACATAGAGCACTGGGCGTTCCGCGCGAGCAATGCGCCGAACAGCCTGCGCGATCTGGCGCGGGTGCGGGGTCGTGGTGGGCTTATACCCCGGCAGGTCCGGCATGACTGGGCCGGAGTACTCCATCAGGGCGTTCTGGACATCCTTCGGGATATCCACGAGGACCGGGCCCGGCCGTCCGGTGGACGCCAGGTGGAACGCGGCAGCAATAGCTCCCGGGATGTCCTCTGCCTTGGTGACGATGAAGTTGTGCTTCGTAATCGGCATGGTCACACCGCGGATATCGGCCTCCTGGAAGGCGTCGGTGCCCAGCAAGGAGCTGCCCACCTGACCGGTGATGGCCACGACCGGCACGGAGTCCAGGTTGGCGTCCGCCAGCGGGGTCACCAGGTTGGTAGCACCCGGACCGGAGGTGGCAATCATGACGCCTACCTTTCCGGATGCCTGGGCATAACCTTCGGCGGCGTGGCCGGCCCCCTGCTCGTGGCGGGTGAGCACGTGGCGCAGCTTCGTGGATTCAAAGAGGGCGTCGTACAGCGGAAGCACGGCGCCGCCCGGAATGCCGAAGACAAGCTCGGTGCCCAAATCTTCGAGGGTACGGACAATGGCGTGTGCGCCCGTGATGCGCTCGGGCGCCCGCTGTGGCGGAGTGGAAGCTGTCACGGTTGTTGTGCTCCTTCAGTGGGGATGGATATCGGAGAGATCATCCAACTAATAACGCCCCCGCTGTCCTTCCTGGGTGTGAAGGTAACGGGGGCGCTTGCTGGTCGACGTCACTAGTGGACTCGCTACGGCTCGCGCCGCCCGGGTACTACTACGAGGGGAAGTCGAATAATGATCATGGGCTAAACTGTACACTGATAGAAACGCCACCGCAGGCATTTACCCCCATTTTTGGGATCTTTTTCTCATTTTGCGAGATTGCACAGGTGGGGCGGTTCGCCACCGCGCCACGCTGTCAATTACGATGACCCACTATGACGTCCTCACACCCGCAGAACGCATCTTCTCGCGCCGAACACCCCACGGCCGAAACGTTCAAGCCCACCCGCGAACACCTCCTCGGCATCGGCATCCTCGCCGCCATCGCTTTTCTCAGCATTGGCTGGGCCCCGAAATACCTCTTCTGGATCCTCATCTTCCCGGTGTTGGCCATCTGGTGGGTCCTGCGGGCCCACACCACCGTGGACGCGAAAGGCATCCACATCACTTATGGCTTCCGCGGCCCCAAGGACATCGCGTGGAAGGACTTTAAAGGCATCGGATTCCAGCGCTCGAAGGCCTACGCTCGCACCACCAGCGGCGACAACCTCAACCTGCCGGGCGTGACTTTTAACTCTCTCCCCCGCCTTGCCGCCGCTTCCAACGGCCGCATCCCCGACGCCCTGACCGCTGGCCGCGAAGCCGCCGATGACAAGGTCGTCATCGTCCACCGCGATGGCCAACAAATCCTCCTTACCAAGGAGGAATACGCCGAGTACCTCAAGAAACACCCCGAACTGAAGGATTAACCATGTACCCTCTCCGCTCCAAAGTCACCACCGTTGGCCGCCAGGCATCTGGTGCCCGCGCACTGTGGCGCGCTACCGGCTCCAAGGAGAGCGACTTTGGCAAACCAATTGTCGCCATTGCCAATTCCTTTACCCAGTTCGTCCCCGGCCACGTCCACCTCAAGAACGTCGGCGACATCGTGGCCGACGCCGTGCGCGAGGCCGGCGGCGTGCCGAAGGAGTTCAACACCATTGCTGTTGACGATGGCATCGCCATGGGCCACAGCGGCATGCTCTACTCTCTGCCGTCGCGGGAGATCATCTCCGATTCCATCGAGTACATGGTCAATGCCCACACTGCCGACGCCCTGGTGTGCATCTCGAACTGCGACAAGATCACTCCGGGCATGTTGAATGCCGCGCTGCGCCTCAACATTCCCACCATCTTCGTCTCCGGTGGCCCGATGGAAGCCGGCAAGGCCGTTGTCGTTGACGGCGTGGCACACGCACCGACGGATCTGATTACGGCCATTACAGCGTCGGCCAGCGATGCCGTCTCCGATGAGGGCTTGACCCGCGTGGAGGAATCCGCCTGCCCCACCTGTGGTTCCTGCTCCGGCATGTTCACCGCCAACTCCATGAACTGCCTCACCGAGGCACTCGGCTTGGCCCTTCCGGGCAATGGCACCACGCTGGCTACCCACAGCGCCCGCCGTGATCTCTTTGAACAAGCCGGCCGCGCCATCGTGGACTTGTGCCGACGCTACTACGGCGAAGAAGACGACGCCGTTCTCCCGCGCTCGATTGCCACCAAGGAAGCCTTCAGCAATGCCATGGCTCTGGACATGGCTATGGGTGGTTCCACCAACACCATCCTCCACACGCTGGCCGCCGCGCAGGAGGGCGAGGTGGACTTCACCCTCGAGGACATCAATGAGATCTCCTACCGCGTACCTTGCCTGTCCAAGGTGGCCCCCAACGGCACTTACCACATCGAGGACGTGCACCGCGCCGGGGGCGTCCCCGCTATCTTGGGCGAGTTGCGCCGCGCGGGCCACTTGAACCTCAAGGTCCACACCGCGCTCTACGACAACGCCGAGGAATGGCTTGATGATTGGGATATCCGCGGCGGCAAGGCCACGGAGGCCGCTCTCGAACTTTTCCACGCCGCACCCGGCGGTGTACGCACCACCGAGCCATTCAGCCAATCCAACCGATGGGATGAGCTCGACACCGACGCTGCCAATGGCTGCATCCACGACGCCGAGCATGCCTTCTCCTCCGACGGTGGCCTGGTCGTCCTGCGCGGCAACCTCGCTCCCAACGGGGCCATCGTCAAGGCTGCTGGCGTGGAGGAAGAACTCTGGACCTTTACTGGTCCCGCCCGCGTGGTGGAGTCCCAGGAAGAGGCTGTTTCCATCATTCTCAAGAAGGAAGTCCAGCCCGGCGATGTCATCGTCATTCGCTACGAGGGACCAGCCGGCGGTCCCGGCATGCAGGAGATGCTGCACCCAACCTCCTTCCTCAAGGGTTCCGGTTTGGGCAAGGCCTGCGCCTTGATTACGGATGGCCGCTTCTCTGGCGGCACCTCCGGCCTCTCCATCGGTCATATCTCCCCTGAGGCAGCCCACGGCGGCCTCATTGGACTGGTCGAAAACGGTGACCCCATCACGATCAACATTCGCGAGCGCCAGCTCTCCCTCGACGTGGACGAAGAGGTCTTGGAACGCCGACGCGCCACCGAGGAGCAGCGCGAGAAGCCCTGGACGCCGAAGGACCGCAACCGCCCGGTCACCAAGGCTCTGCGCGCCTACGCCAACATGGCCACGTCCGCTGACCGTGGTGCGGTGCGCGTGGTGGATGGCTACGTCAATTAGAGTATGGGGCGATGAATTTCGCCACTAACGCCGCAAGGCGCACACTCCTGACCGCCGCCGGGCTCATCATTGGCCTGGTGGGCGTCATCCGCCACGTCCTCCACACGGACTTCCCGGTGGACATGATCATTTACCGAGAGGGCGTGCGCGCCTTCATGGAGGGCCGCTCGGTCTACTCGGAGCCCATGTACGCCGGGGATTTGGCGCTCCCCTTTATCTACCCGCCCTTCGGGGCGCTGGTCATGGTGCCGCTGACTGCCTTTGATTGGATGAGTGACGCCCTCGCGGGCGATATCATGATCGTCCTCTCGGACGCCCTCGTCTTTGCCTGCCTCTACGCGATCTTCCGCGCGCTCAAGGTGCCGCACCTGTGGCCCACCGTGGCGATCGCGTGGGCCGCGGCCATGTTCTTTGAACCCATCCGCCTCAACAACGGTTTTGCACAGATCAACATCGTCATCATGGCGCTGGTCATCTTCGATCTGGTCCCGCGCAAGCGCAAGCTTCCGCAAGGCTGGCTGATAGGACTCGCGGCGGCCATCAAGATCACCCCCTTGGCCATGCTGCTCTACTTCCTGCTGCGCCGCGAATGGAAGCCGATCCTCACGGCCTTCGCCTCCGCCGTTGTGGCCACCTTGCTGGCCGCGGCCTACCGCTGGGAAGCCTTCGTCGAGTTCTTCACCTCGAAGCTTCTCGATATGGGCTCGGGCGCGGATTTCGGCGTAGCTACGAACTATCAGTCCAACTCCTCGCTCAAGGGCGTCATCCAGCGTCTCTTCACATCCCAGGAGGCGATGGACAACCACGGCATGCTCATCAATGCGCTGTGGCTTCTCGCGGCGCTCGCGATCATCGGCCTTGGCTCAGCCCTCATCCTGGCGCAAATGCGGCGAAGCCTGCTTGTCGATGCCCACCTCACCACCGCCACCATCATGCTGCTCATCTCGCCTGTTTCGTGGTCGCACCACTGGGTGTGGCTGTCGCTCATCGTGCCGGTTCTGGTCTACCGCGCCTGGTCCTGGCGCAATTCCACCTGGGTCGCCGGCAGCCTGCTGGCTGTACTCGCCGCTTGGGTGGGCATGCTGCTGACCGTTCCGCCGAAGTGGTGGTTTGGTGACAGCATCGATGTCCACGCGATGCCGCTGTACCAGAAGTTCTTGGTCGATGACTTCGTGTGGCTGGCACTACTCAGCTGGATTCTCTACGCCATCTGCCTCAAGGCTCGAGGCACTCAATCCGACAAGCCACATACTGAGCTCGCTGCGGCCCAAACCAACTAAGCCCCGAAACGCAAAACTGCCTGTTCTGCCAAAGTTGTTCGCCGCGCCTGCGGCGGGCTCAGGTGGTGAATGCATCTATACAGCTAGGAGGTTGTGTAGATGTTAGGCGATAGAAAGCTACGTGAGCGGTATGTGCAGGCGTATCTGCATGATGCGCGTCCGATGTCGGTGATCCTCAAGGAGTTGGGGGGGCTCGAAGGCTACGGCGAAGGTGTGGCGCCAGGCTGAGGGCCTTAGCCGTGGCAAGCGCCGTCGGAGCCTGAATGAGGATAAGTACAAAGATCAATACCAAAAGATCATTGCTATTGTAGAAAGCGGTCGGTCTGCGCATAGTGCACTGAAAGAGACAGGTTTCCCACAGACCGCTTACCGATACCTTGCGCAAGACGGTATCGAACTCGCCAATACCAGTCGCGGTGGAGCCATACAACACGAGCGGGATCGCATTGCCCAAGCTTTGAAACTTGTGGATGCTGGCAAAAGCTATAAACAGGCCGGCCAGGTTGTTGATCGCTGCACTGCCACGGTGAAAACGTGGCACCATAATCGCATGTATGGGCGTTGGATACTCAATGATCATCCCACTGAATCCGAATCGAAGGTAGGACGCGGAAAGCGTCTTATCCGCCATGACCGAATAGCGATAGCCTATCTGCTTGATCAGGGTCTTACTCACCGTGAGATTGCAGCCCACCTTGGCCGGAATCAGTCGACGATTAGCAGGGAAATCGCCCGTGGGATGACTGAGCATGGCTACGATGCCCTCGTGGCGCAAAAGCGGGCTGTAGACCGTTTAGCCAGGCCTAAACCCCGTAAACTCGATACCAGCCCGCAGTTGCGGGCCTTTGTCATCGAGGAGTTGAACACGAAGTGGTCACCTTCCCCTTGGCTGCTGAGCCCTGCCCCCCCTAGGAACAAAACTCGGGGCACTTCAATCTACGAGCGTTACTAGTAGTACTTCGTTACTTCTGTGTGGAGCTGTGATCGATAAATTGGCAGGGGATATACACCTAATTAGGGGTGATTTTACAACTGTTAGTTTCCTAATAGGAATTATCTGTTACTCTGGGTAAGGAGCACCTAATATGCGTGTTTCCCTCGTCACGGATAATCGTTTTCACGAAATTTACAGGAGTTCTTATGCGCAATCGCGCCACAAGATTCATCATGGCTTTATCTACAGCAGCAGTTCTCGCATTTGGTTTAATCATTCCACCAAGTGCTGCTGCCCAAAACCTGGGGAATCTTACCCCCTTGCCCGCATCAACAATTGACTTAGACGCTGAAATTCGCGTAGACACCAGTGATGTCACAGATGAGGACATCATGAATGTTCAAGACGAGATCAAGGTGATGAACGAGTCCGCCGACCCGTACGGTTACTTCGCATCCCTGTCAGCTAATGAACAACGCGCAATCATTGCTGCAGTTGAACGTGCCAGGGTCACTGACATCAATCCTCAGGTAGCGCCTTTTGCGACCACCCAGTCGGACCCCTACCGGATATATATCCAGGGCCTTGAAATGCTGTCCTGCATCGCGCTGGTCGATGTAGTATCATGCGGCATCGCCAATCAGGCAGCCACAACCGCGAGTACGGAAGCGCAGAACCGGTTTCCTGGCGCCACATCACTCCGCAATGGAAAGGGCGATGCTTTTCGGCACTGCTCGTGGAATGCCCTGATGACGATGAGAATCGGTGCAGATGCAGCTGAACGCATTGCTACTAACCACGAAACTGTCGCTCAAGGGCCAGCGGATCAGACCCGCATGGACCTGTATAACAATGCCCAAGGTCGATTTCTTGGATCTGCTTTCGCAAGTAGTGGCGACGAAGCTGCTGCTCTGAACCAGTGCGCCCTCTGGGCAAGGATTGGACTGCTATCTACACTTTCCTAGGATAGGCACGAGAAGGAGGTTATGTTAATGAGACGCATGATGGCACGGATAGGGTTCACTAGTATTGTCTCCCTATCACTCTCCTCTTGTAGTTTTAATGACCCATTGGCTTCTCATCTCGCGTCCCTAGAACGATCGGGACATGCAATCCCCGTTACTGAGTCCATCACACTGGAGGAACTCTACGGACCAGAGTGGACTGAGTTTTCGCTCGTGTGCCCATACACTCCGTATCAAACAGTCAAAGAAACACTTGTGGTTGATGATCCCCCTGTTCCAGAACACGGCTTCACCGAAGAGGCAAACTTCCTCTTTCTTAGAGGAAAGGGCGACAGCGAACAATGGGTGAGGTTCTCTCGAGAGGCTCTTGATCTGTGTTCTCCATCAAGTCCGTCTTCTTTAATCATGGAGTCAACGACAGTTGCTCTCAGTTTTTCTCTGGATAATCCGGGTAGTGCTTGGACTCTAACCGGCTTGAACAAGTAGTCGTATGGGCTCGCTGCTTGATGTGCATGATTCCGCCACGACTGTCGATAAGTTAATCGAGATGTTTACTGGCAAAATACGCAACATCACCAAAACACTGACCTGGGACCAAGGTGTGGAACTAGCCCAAGTAGACAGGCTGAGCATCGAACGTGGGCTCGCAGTCTACTTCTGCGATCCACACTCACCCTGGCAGCGTCCTACCAACGAAAACACCAACGGGCTAGTCCGAGACTTCCTACCCAAAGGAAGCGACTTTAGTACCCTGACGCTTCAAAAGGCGTTCAACACATTCAAGACCTACTCAACGGGCGCCCCAGAAAAGTCCTCAACTGGTACACACCAGAAGAGAAAATCCAAGAACTATTCAAGTGATGCATCCACCACTTGAAACCGCCTGCGGCGGGCGGGAAAACTTTGGCAACAAGGGCACCTCAGCGAGGCCGTACTATGCACCCAACTCAACCCTCAGCTAATTCCTTGAGTGCTGCCAAGTGGCCGTCGAAGGCAATCTTGCCTTGCTCAGTCAATGCGACCCACACCGAGTCCTTCGCACGGCTGGTGCCGTACTCGCGGAAGCGAGTCACGTAGCCGGCTTTTTCCAGAGCTCCGAGCTGCTTAGACAGGGAGGCATCGGAAAGCTCCGTGCGAGCGCGCAACATGGCGAACTTCATCTCTCGGTTTACCTCCCCGCCCTGCGTGGCTCCGAAGGCATTAAGTGTGGCGCAAATCTTAAAGCGATTGAGCGGGTGGATTACCGGGTCAAGTTCACTCATCGCGGCCTCCGATCCAGCGCACCAGTATGTAGTGTCCACAAGACCGCCAAGGCGCACAGCACACCTGCGATGCACGAGGCAATAACGTGTCCTTCAACGAAAGGGTTGAAGAGCGCCGGCAGAATCATAAATCCCAATCCTGCGTAGAAGCGCCAGGTCACATTCCTAGAGGCGTACGGATCAACCTTCTGGCGCATTGAATCCCTCACCCCCGTGCGGTAAAAGACGGCAAGACTCACCAAGAGCGCGAGTAGAAGAAGCAGTCCACCAACAGGAACGAGAGGATGGACGTCATCCTTGATCCACATGTAGGCAAACCACGCGCCGTACGCCGCCGCTGCGAGCAGACTTAGCCAAACGGGTGGCCGTTTGGCCGCGGCCAGCCGTTGTTGTTCCTCAAATGCGAGTGCGTCCCGAACATCCTGATTGGACAAAACTAAAGCTCCCCTCCTGCGGCACCAAAGTCATTGTTTTCCATTACGGAAAGCAACTTACTTTACGCAACGGAAAATAACAAGAGTTTGTATATAGCTGCAGGCTGGGAGCGTAGAAACGTGCTAACAGCGCCTAGTTCAGCGGGTTAACGCCCGCGCCAAACCACCAGATGGCAACGAGCGCGGCCACGCCAATGACGACGAAAATCCAGGACGTTGCCAATGGGCGGCGAGTCCACGAGCGGTTAAAGTCCAGGGAGATGAAGCCCGGACCGGTGAACTGCAGGGCCACCGCGATAACGAAGAGCACCAGGCCCAGCCAGACGCTCTCATTCCAGGCAAAGACATCCAACCCAGCACCCGAGGCGTTGAGGCCGTGGATAGCGGAGAAGCCAGTGACGATAAGACCGAACATGGCCGCCAGCGGCGTCACCAGTCCCAGCAGCAGGAAGGCACCGGCGATAAGCTGGACGGTCGGCACGCCGATGGCAAGTGCCGCTGCCATGGTGTACTCGCCGAACTCGTTCTCCAGACCCGACAGGCCCTCGTTGCCGCCGAGCTTGAAGAAGGTCGAGGCACCCGCCACGAGCAGGTAAACGCTGAGCGCCAAGCGCACGAAGAGCAGACCGAAGTCGATGGTGCCGCGGCGTGCTGGCTCCGGCTTCTCCTCCACGGCTGCAGGCTCGGAGTCCACGGCGGGGTCGGCAACGGCAACCGTGCTTGGTACTTCCTCGTAGGTCTCAGTTGCTGCGGACTCGGTTGCGGTTGCCGATACCGGCATAGCGGTTGTCTGCGTATCAGGCTCGGCCATGGCCTCCGCGCGCGGGAAGGCAGTGGTCTCGGTTTCAGCTGCAGCGCTGTCGAAAGACAAGGACTCGCGGGTGGCGCTCTCAAAGGTTTCGGTTTTGGCTTCAGGCTCTGCCTCAACAGCAGGCTCCTCAGCCTTCTTCGGCTTAATCACCTGCGGCTCGGCGCGGCCGGGGCGTTGGAAGAGGCTACTCTTCTTCGGCTTATCGGCAGCTTCTGCCTCAGGCGTGCTGTCCTTCACGGAGTCTTTCCCCGTGTAGGTCGGGATATCGTCATCAAAGTCGGTGGCTTTATCAGGAGTTTTATCGCTCATGCCTCCAACTTAAGGCAGCACAGCGCCCTTATGGTGCATCTTTATCGGCGCGGCGCGTAGCTAAAACCGCACGGCCTGCGTCTAAGACATCTGCCGTGAGGTCCGCGAGCACCTCCGACTCCAATCGCCAGCGTTGCCAATAGAGGTCGATGTCGAGCGGGAAGTCGTCGAGAAGCACCAGCTCCCCCGTCTCCAGCAGGGGCTGGGCCTGCAGTCTCGCCACCAGACCCCAGCCCAGGCCGTAGCGCACTGCTTCGACATAACTCTCCGAGGAAGGAATCTGTGAGACCCGCGCGCGCAGGACATGGGAGTCGATGAAACGCTCGCGCATGGCGTCGTCCAAAGTCGCGTCGTTCGGCCCGAAGCCCACGATGGGCAGGGTCTCCCAATCTTCAAAGCCCTCCGCCAGGCTGGGTGCGGCGACGGCAAAGTAGCGCATGGTGCCGAGGTATGTAGATTCACAACCGGAGACTGGGGTTTGCTCGCGCGTGACCGCGCCCAGCACATCACCCCGGCGCAGCATCGCGAGCGTTCGGGCCTCATCCTCGATGCGGATGCGCAGCGCCGCCTCACCGCGCTCGGCGGTGCGCTGGATTACAGGTCTGAACCACGTGGCCAGGGAATCCGAGTTGATGGCAACAGTCAACGGCACGCGGGAGAGGCGCTCGGTGAGCCGCGCATCCGCCTCGGCTTGGACCAGAGCCATGCGCCGCGCGGCTTGGGCGACGATCTCCCCTGCCTCGGTCACGGTGACGGGAGTGCCGCGGCGCAGCAGGATTCGACCAGTCGATACTTCCAACGCCTTGATGCGTTGACTGACGGCCGAAGGAGTGATTCCCAACACAGCCGCAGCGCCCTCGAAGGAGCCTTCATCGATGATGGCCAGCAGAGTTTCAGTATGGAGCGGGTTCATGAAGCTATTTTAAACCAGCTGTAGAAGATTTAACTGGACTTCATATGGCGTTATACGCAGACTAGAAGCCATGTCAGTTTTGCTCGCAGGATTTGCGCTGGGTTTGTCCCTCATCATCGCCATCGGACCGCAGAATGCTTACATCATCAAGATGGGCATTAAACGCGATCATGTCGGCCCTATCCTGTTGGCATGCTTGCTTTCCGACGTCATCCTGATCACCGGCGGCACCGCCGGCGTCGGCGTCCTCGTCGAACGCTTCCCCACCGCGCTCATCGTGGTCAAGTACTTGGGCGCGGCTTACCTCATCTACTTTGGGTTCACGTGCTTCCGCGATGCGTTTAAGAAGCAACAGGAATCACTGGTCATTGAGGAAACCGCACCAGTGGCGCAGGTCGTTGAAGAGAACTCGGGCAGCTCGGGAGCACCGGGGAACTCAGTGCTTACGAAGATCCGCCCCCGCGTGCGCTCAAAATCCTGGGTCAAACCCGTCCTCGGTGCGTTGGCGCTGACGTGGCTTAATCCCCTGGCCTACGTCGACGCGCTGGTCATGCTGGGCTCCATTGCCAACCAATATGGCGACCAGCGCTGGGTCTTCGCCGGCGGTGCGATTCTGGCCAGCGCCGTGTGGTTCCCCTCCCTCGGCTTTGGTGCCTACAAGCTCTCCCACGTGCTGGCCAAGCCGACGACGTGGCGCGTAGTCAACATCGTCATCGGCTGCGTCATGCTTGCGCTGACGGCGAAGCTCCTGCTTCTCTAGTTCTTCTTTGATTCTTCAGGGAGCTCTTCGTCTTCGGCGGGGTCTCCCACCGCGCCGGTTTCCTCGACCCAGGCCTTGATTTCTTCGTCGGTGCGATCTTGCTCCACAGCCTCGCGCTCGGTGTAGTAGGAGTGGTCGTTGCGGTTTTCCTCCCACTTTTCCTTGTCGAAGTCGAGCTCTTCATCCGAGTCCAGCTCCTCCACCACATCGGAGACGAGATCCTCGAAGAGGGCTTCATCGTCCATGTTGGAGTCAGCGATCTGCTGGCCGATTTCATCGTCATAACGCGCTGCGTCGTACTCTGTGTCGGGGTGCAGCTTGAGGTGCAGCAGGGCGCGGATGCGCTCACGGCGCAGGCCCTCGTCCTTAATCTTGCCCAGGGAGCGCAGCCACCCAATCACCAAGATGGCCACGAGCACAATGCCCATATAGCCCAGGACCGGGTAGACGTACTGCATCAGAGCCTTGAAGCCGGCGAAGGAGACGGCGAAGCCAGCGAGGCAGCCGGCGATAAAGATGATGCGGTACTTGGACTCGTTACCGGAAGACAGGCGCTTGCCGAGCGCATAGAACATGCCGATGGCGGTATTGAAGATCATCAGGTAAATGATGATGGCCATGATGACGCCGAGTGTCGGGTGGATATTGTCCACCAGGGTCAGCATCGGGATATCGGAATCGCCGACGTTCTCCGCGTTCATCAGCAGCGAGAAACCGGCGATGGCCATGAGCACCGCGTAGACCGCGCCACCCACGATGCCGCCGACGCCTGCCTCGCGCGGGCTGATGTTATCGCCGCCGATCACCAGGGACATCGATACCGCCAGGATGAGGGCCAGGCCGTTGTAGTTCAGCGCGGAAATGAGCCAGTGCGGGATTGGGGACTCAATCGCCTCGGAGGCGGCAATGGCCGCATCGACGTTGTCCGGCATGTGCAGCAGCGTGTAGGTGCCGGCGAAGAGTACGGCGATAATGATGGTCGGCGTAAGAAGACCGATAACGCGGGAAACCTTATCGACGTCGAACATGCCCGTGATAAGAACGAGCACGAGCATGAGCAGGGAACCCACCCAGGCTGGCCAGCCAAATTGCTGCTGCATGTTGGATCCGGCGCCAGCCAGCATGACAAAGCCCACCGCAAAGAGCGTGAGGATCACCGCGACATCCAGAATGCGCGAAATGATCGGGTGGGTAATGTTCCGGAACACTTGGTTGTGTTCGCTGGCGTGGAAGTAGCTTCCCAGCTGAAGGAACACCGTGCCGGCGAGGGTCATGACCAAGCCGGCTACCAGGATTCCCCACATGCCAGGAATACCAAAGGACGTAAAGTACTGGACAACTTCCTGTCCCGTGGCAAAGCCCGCACCCACGAGCAAGCCAATGAAGGACAAAGCGATGCCCACGACGTTTTTATAAGACACGTTTTCCTATCTGTTTTCTAGTTTCTTCTTTTTATGCTTAGTGGCTAGTGCATAAAAACGCGCCATACTTTGGCACAAGCATGGCGTTACATAGGTTCTACCTTACGCCAACCTGATAGGAAAACATGTGTGCGGCTGTGGAGAGATTGCTCCTACAACCGCTCAAGCATGAGCCGGCTCACCTCTTAGTGCTCGGCAAACGTCGCGGTATCGATGACGAAACGGAATTTCACATCACCCGCGACGACGCGCTCATAGGCCGCGTCTACCTCGTCGACGCCCACCTTTTCGATCACCGCGCCCAGGCCATGCTCGGCGCAGAAGTCCAGCATCTCCTGGGTTTCCGCGATGCCACCAATATTGTTGCCGGTCAGCACCTTGCCGCCGCCGACCAGACGGCTGAGGCGCAGCGGCAGTGCTTCCGGCGGTAGGCCGACCACCGACATAATGCCGCGCGGCTTGAGGAGGCGCAGGTAATCTTCGAGGTCATACTCGGCGGAGATGGTGGACAGGATGAGGTCAAATTCGCCGCGGTGGTTCCTGAAGAAGTCTTCCTCTTCGGTGGTGGCCAGGGTACGGCTCGCCCCCAGCTTCTTGGCCTCCTCTGCCTTGCGCGAGGTGCGCGAGATGACCGTGACATCCGCGCCCTTGGCGGCAGCAATCTGCACGCCCATGTGCCCCAGGCCGCCCAAGCCCACGACGGCTACCTTCTGGCCTTCCTTGACGTCCCAGCGGGCCAGCGGAGAGTACGTAGTGATACCGGCGCAGAGAAGGGGTGCTGCCACGTCAAAATCAAGGGCCTCCGGGATGCGTAGGACGAAGTCCTGATTCACCACGATCTTTTCCGCATAGCCGCCCTGAGTAATCGTGCCATCGACATCCGTGGAGTTATAGGTTCCCACACCGCCCTTGAGGCAGTTCTGCTCCATCCCTGCCTCGCACTGCTCGCACTCACCGCAGGAATTCACCAGGCAGCCCACGCCGACGCGGTCCCCCACCTTGAACTTAGTGACCTCCTCCCCCACGGCGGAGACCACGCCGGCGATCTCGTGGCCAACGGTCAGCGGAAAGTGCGCCTCGCCCCACTCGTTGCGGATGGTGTGGATATCCGAGTGGCAGATGCCTGCTGCTTTGATGTCGATGACAACGTCATCGGCGCGCGGCTCGCGGCACTGGATGGTCACGACTTCGAAGGGCTCGTTCGGACCGGTCTTCTGCAGTGCTTTAGTAGAAATAGTCATGGCGACCACGGTACCCCGCAGCCGCCTGACCTCGCCTAATGGAAATCTCTACCGACTAGGAGAGCTTCTTCGCAATCAGCTTGTTGACCTGTCCTGGGTCAGCCTTACCCTGGGTGGCCTTCATGACCGCACCCACGATGGCACCGGTGACCTTCTTGTTGCCGGCCTTGTACTTCTCCACGATGTCCGGGTTAGCGGCCAGGGCATCATCGACGGCCTTCTCGATCGCGCCATCATCGCGCACGACCTCGAGCCCGCGCTTGGCGACGACCTCGTCGACGTCACCCTCACCGGCCAGCACGCCGTCGACCGCCTGGCGAGCCAGCTTGGTGGTCAGCTTGCCTTCCTTGACCAGCTCAACAACGCGAGCGACCTGCGCCGGGGTAATGCCGAGAGTGCTCAGTTCAACGCCAGCCTCATTGGCCTTACCGGTCAGGTAGGACACCCACCAGGAGCGGGCCTCGTCAGGAGTGGTGCCGGCTTCCACTGTTTCGATAATGAGATCGAGAGCGCCGGCGTTGACCAGGTCACGCATCTCCTCGTCCTTGAGGCCCCACTCCTCCTGGATGCGGGCGCGGCGAATCCACGGCATCTCCGGCAGGGTCTGACGGATTTCCTCGACCCACTCGCGGGAGACAATCACCGGCGGCAGGTCCGGGTCGTTGAAGTAACGGTAGTCCTCGGCGGTTTCCTTCGGACGGCCCTTGGAAGTCGAACCATCCGTTTCCTGGTAATGGCGGGTTTCCTGGACGATCTCGCCACCGTCGACAAGCACCTGCGCCTGGCGCTGCATCTCAAAGCGCACCGCCTGCTCCACCGAGCGCAGGGAGTTGATGTTCTTGGTTTCGGTACGGGTGCCGAACTCCTCCTGGCCCACCGGGCGCAGCGAAACGTTGGAATCCACGCGCATCGAGCCTTGATCCATGCGGGCATCGGACACGCCCAGTGCCGCGACGAGCTCACGCAGAGCAGAAACATAGGCGCGGGCGACCTCGGGGGCGCGCTCGCCAGCACCAATGATCGGCTTGGTCACAATCTCGATTAGCGGGATGCCGGCACGGTTGCAGTCCACCAGCGAGGTCGTTGCGCCGTGAATGCGGCCATCGGCACCACCCAGGTGGGTCAGCTTGCCGGTGTCCTCCTCCATGTGAGCGCGCTCAATCTCAACGCGCCACTCAGTGCCGTCGTCGAGGACGACGTCGAGGTAGCCGTCGTAGGCAATCGGCTCATCGTACTGGGAGATCTGGTAGTTCTTCGGCTGGTCCGGGTAGAAGTAGTTCTTGCGGGCGAAACGCGAAGATTCCGCAATCTTGCAGTTCAGCGCCAGGCCGATCTTGATGGCGCCTTCCACGCCCTTGGAGTTGACCACCGGCAAAGCGCCTGGCAAACCGAGGGACACCGGGTCCACGTTGGAGTTGGGGGCTGCGTTGAAGTTCGTGGGCGAGGTGGAGAACATCTTGGTCTCCGTGTTGAGCTCCACGTGAACTTCCATGCCCATAACGGGTTCGAACTTTTCAAGGACCTCGTCATAGTCCATCAGGTCATACATCGCAGCAGTCATGCGTGCCATCTTAGTATGTCAGCGCGACACCGTGCGCAACCGCCTAACCCAACAAGGTGATGCCGTGCGTAATGAGAATCTTGGCTATCATCGCCGCCGGATACACCATGGCATAGCCCAAGGCGACGCGCTGGTCAGTGTTCGTCCGATTGTTCACGAAAGCGAGCACGGCCGGCTGGGTTTGCGCGCCCGCCATAGCACCCGCGGTCTTCGTGGCACCGACGCGCAGGAAGCGGCGCATGACGAGTGCGAATCCGGTCGCCACCAGCGTCGTGATGATCATGCCGAGCAGGAGAATCTTCCACCAGGCTCCACCCGTAAAGGCACCGGCGATTTCCCCGCCCGCATTCGTTCCGGCCTGGGCCAAGAAGAGCAGCAGTCCGAGTTCGGAGAGGATTGTGTTGGCCGAGTGCGGCAGTGCGGTGACGGTATTGCCGATGCGCCCGATACGCGCCATGATCAACGCCACGATGAGGACGCCAGCGGCAGCGCCGAGGCTAAAGGAAGAGCCGCCTGGAAGCGGGATTTCGAGGTGGCCCACGAAAACGCCGAGGGCCATGCCGAGGCCCAAAGACACCGGGTTGATATCTGTCAGGCCTTGCGAGGAATCACCAAGAAAAGTGGAAATCTCCCGCAGGGACTTCTTGGAACCGACGACGCGCACGCGGTCGCCGAGCTCCACGATGTGTTCTGGGATAGCGACCTGATCATTATCGGCGCGACGTACTCGCGAGATACGCGCGCCCCAGCGATCCGCCAGCTGGTTATTGAGCTCCGCGATGGTCAGGCCCGCCAAGCTGTGCTCGGAAATAGTGATGCGGCGAAAGTCCAACTCGTGGCGGTCATCATTGAGGATCTGCGGGGACTCGCGCCCGGCTCGCTCGATGATGTTGTCCAGGTCCTCCGGGGCACCAACGAGCGTGACCACGTCACCGGGGTGCAGCACGTCGAAGAATTTCGGCAAAACGATAAGGTTGCTGCCCACGCGGCGCAGGCGTGTTACCTGCACTTCCCCATTGCCAATATCAGCGATCTCCGCGACTGAGATCTCGCGTTGAATCTGCATGTGCTGGCGCGTGACGGGTGACAGGGTGTCGTCGTCATTGCCGGCGTCGCGAAGCACGAGCACCGTCGCACCGAGCATGCCGATGACACCGAACAGGTAAGCCACCGCGTAGCCCACCGTAGCCGAGCCCGGATCGCCCGTGGCTTCCGACGCCGCCGCCAACGCCGGGGTATTCGTCACCGCACCGGCGAAAGTACCAGCGATGGTGGCATTCGACAGCCCAAAGACATAAGTGCCCAACCCCCACGCGGCAAGCGCCGCGACGATGAAGACTCCGATCATCGACAGCACTGGGCCCGTCGCCGTCTTCAGTGACTTGAAGAAGGACACACCGGAGTTATTGCCAATGCCGAAGGCAAAGAGCACTAAGCCGAACATGCCCAAAATAGGAGGAACGGAGGCCTCCACCCCGGCAGCTGATGCGGCTGCCGAGAATGCGATGCCGAGAAAAAGCACGGCCGCCGCGCCCAAGCTGATGCCCCGCGTCTTGATGCCGCCGAGTGCCATGCCGACACCTATGAGCAGAAACACCAAGAGGACCGGCTGCTCAGCCAGATAAGCTAATACGCTTGTCATCGCTACCTTTAGAAACTATGGATGAGCTAACGGTGGTGTTTAGCCAAACAGGGCCTGTGCGTTGGCATAACGCTTGGCCGGAACCACCTTCAGCTTGCCCACTGCGTCCTCGAGAGGCACGAGGTCAATATTCTCGCCATGGAGAGCCACACACATGCCGGACTGGCCGTTGTGCGCAGCACGGGCGGCATGGGTGCCGTAGCGAGTGGCCAGCACACGGTCATAGGCCGTCGGCGTACCGCCGCGCTGGATGTGGCCGAGTACGGTGGTGCGCACGTCGTAGCCGGTGCGCTTCTTGATCTCATCACCGATGACCTGGCCAATTCCGTTGAAGGTCTGGTGGCCGAACTGGTCCACACCGCCCTCTTCGAAGTCCATGGTGCCTTCCTTCGGCAGCGCGCCCTCAGCGACGCAGACGATGCCGTACTTCTCACCCATCTGGAAGCGGCGCTCCATGGCCTTGGTGATATCGGCGATATCGAACGGGACCTCAGGGATCACCGTGTAGTGCGCACCGCCGGCCATGCCAGCGTGCAGCGCGATCCAGCCAACGTGACGGCCCATAACCTCGACGATGAGGATGCGGTCGTGGGATTCAGCGGTGGTGTGGAGGCGGTCGATCGCGTCAGTTGCCACGGATACTGCGGTGTCGAAACCGAAGGTGTAGTCGGTAGCGTTGACGTCATTATCGATGGTCTTTGGCACGCCCACGACCGGGATACCGTTATCGGAGAGCCACTTGGCACCCTTGAGCGTTCCCTCACCGCCGATGGCGATGAGCGCATCGACCTCAGCATCAGCCATGTTGGCCTTGATGGTGTCCAACCCAGCCTTGAATTTATCTGGGTGGAGGCGGCCGGTGCCAAGGATGGTTCCGCCGCGCAGGAGGATGCGGTCGATCTCTGCGTCGTCATAAAGGTCACGGCGGCGGTCTTCCATCAGACCAACCCAGCCGTCCTCGTAGCCGACGACCGTATCGCCGAACTCGTTGGATGCGGTGCGAACGACCGCGCGGATAACAGCATTCAGACCGGGGCAATCACCACCGGATGTCAGTACAGCAAGACGCATGACATCCAATCTACTCGCTTCCCTATAGCCTCGCAGTTTCCGCTACCGCATGCAGGGTGTCGCGGAAGAAGAGCGAAGCCACACACCCCACCGCCAGCATCGCAACGATGACCACGAGGGAATTCGCGGCCCCCGCTACCTGCATGACTGCGGACACAGCGGCCACACCGATGACCGACCCCACCTGCCTGGACGTGTTGTAGACGCCGGATGCCGCGCCCATGAGATCTGCGTCAATATCGCGCATCGTCGTCGCGGCGTTGGAGCCCCAGATGAAGGACTGTCCCGCTCCCAGCGCCGCGCAGGGCAAGCACAACCACCAGGCCGACACTTCGGCCTGCATGAGGAACCACAGTGCGAGGAAGGTCGCAATCAGGATGCCGAAGCCCGCGACCGCCAGACGTCGTGGGTGCAGCTTATCCGCCAGAATGCCCGCCAAGGGCGACACGCACAGAGAGACCAGCGCCATGGGTGTGACGATGATTCCGGCATCGCGCGCCGACATGTCCTGCTCGACCTGCAGCCACATCATGATTGGAATCATCATCGACGCCGCCATAAAGCCCATGGACACGATGGCCACTGAACCTGCGGAGTAGTTGCGGTCCTTAAACAGCACGAGCGGGACGAGCGCCGCCTTCCCCCGCGATGATTGCAAGCGCACGAAGAGGTAGATGCCCACCACACCAGCAAGGAGCAGGACCCAAATCCACCACGGCCAACCAGTCTCTGGGCCCTGTTGCACTGCGAAGACGAAGCACGTTAACGCGATAAACGACGCCCCCACCGACACGAAGTCAATCTTCCCCATCGCCGTTGGCAAGGAAGGCACCCACAGGCCGGATAAGACAATCGCGGCGACAACAAAAGGAATATGGATCCAGAAAACAGCCTGCCACCCAAATGCAGCGACGACGAAGCCTCCCAAGAGCGGTCCGGCAAGTGTGGCCAAAGACCCAACCACTCCCCAGACGCCGAGCGCACGGCCGCGCCGCTCCCGCGCGAAAATACGGTTGATGACGGCCATAGTCTGCGGCATTTGAATCGACGCGCCGAAACCTTGCAAGGCTCTTGCTGCAATAAGAAACTCCACCGAGGGCGCTAACGCGCACAACAGCGCGCCGATGCCAAAGAGCCCGACGCCCAGCTGGAACATTTTCTTCTGGCCGTAGATATCGCCGAGGCGGCCGGTAAACAACAGCGGCACGACCACGGCGAGCAAATAGATGGCGGAAACCCACAGCACCTGGTTGACATCGGCGTGGAACTCACGGCGGACGTCGGGAAGCGCGACGGCAATCATCGATTGGTCGAGCAAGGACATGAAAAAGCCCAGTGATAGCGCGGCCATGGCGAGCCACCCTTGCTTCTCCGACGGCGGCGTTCCTGCGAGTTTCATGCAGCGAAGTCTAGCCACCGCACGCTCACGCGGCCTAAACTGAGGCGCATGGGAATGATTGATATCAAGAAACCGCAGGACGTATCGACGGCAGCGACCGTCACGCTGGGACTTATCGGCGGCTGGCTCACCGCCCGGGAGACTGGCATTCGCCCGCTTGGCGGCGTGGTGCTCGCCGCCGCTGGCGTGTGGGCGGGCCGCAGCTGGTGGGCTAAGACGAACCCGGCCACTACCGCTGGCCTGGCAGCTCTGTACACCGGCGCTTTTGGCCTCTCCCACCCGCTGGCTAAGAAAATGGGCTCCTGGCCCGCAGTCCTCACCGTCACTGCCGCGAGCGCTGGCGCTGCCTACGCGCTTTCCGACGCCAAGTAGATCCCCCTCCCACGCCCCTTCACGCTGTCCTTGACGGCTGGAGGGGCGTTTTACGTCCTCGCGCGGGCAAAGGCTCCAACATTTTTGCGTCGAACGTGCTGGCTAATGTGGGGTGGCTACCCCCGTTTATAGTAACGACTTGACACGAATTTAACGCAGGCTATGGCCATACGGGGTGTGTGGCACTAGAATCACGTTTAGAACACTTCTTCTAACACATGTTTATCTCGGGGGAGATACCCATGACCACTGCCACACGCCCACCAACCTTCTTCTTTTCCACCACCAACCCGAATAACCCACACGCCATAGCCCGCGCCAAAACACGACGAGCTGCCTATGACACCTGGGTCGGGGCTATGCCCGGCCTGCAGGCTGATATCAACACCACCGCACTATCCCTAGTCGCTGCCTGGTCACTGCCCGAAGGCCACATCAAATCCGGCCTGCGTGCCATCCACCGCCTAGATAGCCTGCCGAAAGTCAAAGCCATACAAGACACCCACTGCCTGCTCGACATCGAGTCCCTTATTGCTATTGATCAACCCATGTCAGCACTGACAGCCTTAACAGATGAAACCCTGGACTTCATCGACACCCTCCTGGCTGACTTCTTCACCCCTTCTAAGCCGAATCAGGCTTTTCCCACGCGTAGTCAAATCAGGCGCAAAGTCCGCGATATCTGCAAAACCCTCGATAACTCCATCGCCTACCAGGACACCCGCCCTAAAAATACGTACCGGTTTTCTTCTAACGGCACCTCAGCCTGGCTGGAACTGCACTGTGATGAAGACACCGGCATTAAACTCGACGCCTTCATCCACCACACCGCAACCAAGCACGATCTGACGATTCCGGAGGCAGTCATAAAACTGCTCTCCGGTGAGATTAAGCCTCCAGCTACTGTGGTGTTACACACCTATCAGGCCTGCGACATTGAGGATGCACCAACCTTTATTGAAGGCTTCGGCTGGCGGGCTAAGCCGATGCCGCATGATAAGACCCGGGACTTAACCGGTGACGTTGCCGAAGCCGATGGCTACCAACCAGGAATCATCATGCGCAAACATGTCGAAGGCCGTGACGGGACCTGCCGGGTCGGCGGGTGCGGCAAACCAGCTTTCCTTAGCCAGTTGGATCATCGGCATAACTGGGCTGAAGGCGGGCCGACCCACCCGAAGAACCTGGCGTGTTTATGCCAGGGTCATCACAATATGAAAACCGATGGCAGCCTCAAATACCTGCTGGACCCCTACAGCGGGGATGTCATCTGCCTGTTTGAAGACGGTACTTGGACTATCACCGAAGCCGACGGGCCGCTAGCACCAAAACAGAAACGGTGGGCACAAACAGTAGCCCAACACATCACCGCCACCAGAAAACGCGTACGCGAGGAAGCCCAACACTTAAAACAAGAACTCGACGACTACGCACAACAACAAGCCAAAGCCAAAGCCGAAGCCGAAGCCAAGGATGAGAGCAAGACCAACGCTGATGCCGGCACCGACGACATCCCCTTCTAAACCCCGTCGTTCCAGACGACGAAGAACTCAGACACACTCCGCGGAGGCTGAACCCAGACTCGTCGTTTCAAACGACGAAACCCGACCAAGGAAACCGAAAGGAAAAAAGAAAGACTACGAACCAACGAACCCACACCGTCGAATAAAACGACGAAGGCCGGCGGCCTCCCACGACAGTGAAAGACCCCGGCTCATGCGCACTACGGGCTGGCCCGAAGTGTGTCTACTACTTGCGCCCTGCTTCGTAGGCGGCGCCGACCTTGTACAGGCGGTCATCCTTAAATGCCGGTGCCATGATCTGCAGGCCGGTGGGCAAGTTGGTGTCGGATGCCATTCCGGAAGGAACGGACATGCCGCACACGCCGGCGAGGTTCAACGGCAGGGTGCACAGGTCGAAGTTGTACATCTCCATCGGGTCCTCGACCTTCTCGTCCAGCTTGAAGGCTGTGGTCGGGGTGGTCGGAGAAACGAGGACATCGACCTGCTCGAAGGCACGCTCAAAGTCCTGTGCAATGAGGGTGCGAACACGCTGCGCTTGGAGGTAGTAGGCGTCATAGTAGCCGACGGACAGGGCGTAGGTACCCAGCATGATGCGGCGCTTGACCTCGGGGCCGAAGCCAGCCGCGCGGGACAGGGACATGACCTCTTCCGCAGAGTGGGTTCCATCATCACCCACGCGCAGGCCGTAGCGCATGCCGTCGAAGCGGGCCAGGTTGGAGGAGACCTCACACGGCATGATGAGGTAGTAGGCAGCGAGAGCGTCATCGAAGTGCGGGCAGTCGACCTCAACGATCTCTGCGCCCTGAGACTTCAGCTGCTCAACGGCTGCATGGTACGCCTCCATCACGCCCGGCTGCCAGCCATCGCGCTCGAATTGCTTGATCAGGCCAACCTTCACACCGGACAAATCGCCGTTAGCGCCCTCCTTGGCAGCGGCGACTACCGGCGCGACCGGCTTGTCCACGGAGGTGGCGTCGAAGGAGTCGTGGCCGGCAATGATTTCGTGCAGCAGTGCGGTATCCAGGACCGTGCGGGCGGTCGGACCAGCCTGGTCCAGGGAGCTTGCAGCGGCGATGAGGCCGTAGCGAGACACCGTGCCATAGGTCGGCTTTACGCCCACGGTGTTCGTCAGAGCGGCCGGCTGGCGAATAGAGCCACCGGTGTCGGTACCGATACCCAGCGGAGCCTGACCAGAAGCAAGGGCTGCCGCGGTACCACCACCGGAGCCGCCCGGAGTGCGCTCGGTGTCATACGGATTGTGGGCCGGACCATAAGCGGAGTTCTCGTTGGAGGAGCCCATCGCGAACTCATCGAGGTTCGTCTTACCCAGGATCGGAATACCGGCCTCGCGCAGCTTGGTCACCAGCGTGGCGTCATAGGGTGAGACCCAACCTTCCAGCATCTTGGAGGCGGCGGTTGTGGGGGCGTCGGTAGTCACCAGCAGGTCCTTGAGCGCCAGCGGCACGCCAGCCAGGGCAGAGGCTGGTTCTTCGCCGGCGTCGAGGGACTTATCGACGGCGTCGGCAGCCGCCAGCGCTTCCTCAGCACCAACGTGCAGGAAGGCGTTGAGTTCACCATCGGTCTCCGCGATTCGGTCCAGGAAGGCCTGAGTTACTTCGCGGGAGGTGAGCTCGCGGGAGTGAATCTTCTCAGCCAGCTCGGCGGCGGTCAGTGCGGTAATGCCCTCGGTGGGCGCAATGAATTGTGCCATTCTTATTCGTCTCCTCCACCCAGAATCTGCGGAACCATGAAGCGGTCATCCTCGGTCGCGGGCGCCTGATCCAGAGCCTGCTCAGCGGTGAGGGTGCGCACGATGACATCCTCACGCATCGGGGCGTTAACGGAGTGCGGGTGCGACATCGGCTCCACACCTTCAGCCTCGACCTTGCCAACCGCGGACACCGAGTCCACGATCTCGTCGATCTGCGCGGCGAACTGTTTTAGTTCTTCCTCGCTCAGGGCCAATCGCGACAGCTTTGCCAGGTGCGCGACCTCGTCACGCGAAATATCAGACACGCGAACTCCATCCTTTTATTCATTGAGACGGTTGATAGCTAAGCACCCATGGTACTGCACGGCTGGTGCCACGCCACCACCACTCCTCCCCCTACACACCACTGAAGCTATTGAATAGTATTCGATACGTTGGGTACCATCGATCAAGTTGTACAAACTATTCGCATCAGCGATTTCCCTACCTAGTCATCTTCCCCCAGAAAGAACGATATGTCGTATCTCGTCCGTGTCCTACTCCCTGACACTCCCGGCAGCCTTGGCCTCCTCGCCAACGCGATGGGCAGCATCGAGGCCGATATTCGTTCCGTGGATATCGTGGAGAATTTCCCGGACGGCACGGTCATGGATGACATCGTCCTCGATCTCCCCCAGTCCACCATGGCTGATGAGATCATCACCGCTGCACAGACCGTGGAGGGCGTAGAAGTTGACTCCATCCGCCCCTTCAGTGGACGCGTTGACCGCCGTGGGCAGATCCACGTGCTGGCTAAGGTGGCTTCGCAACGCAACGTCACCGCCGCTATGAAGGAAGTGTGCGCAGCGATTCCGAAGGCGCTGACCTCCAATTGGGCCATCGTCATTGCTAATGACGACAAGATCAGCCGCATTGCTGCCTCCGACGCCGCGCCTGCCGACGACGGCTCGATCCCCACCGACCTCAACATCACCTCGGCGCGCGTGCTCAATCCGGAGAAGGACACGTGGATTCCTGAGTCGTGGACGCTGATCGAATCCGCGCTGGCTGCCGCTCCCCTCGTGGGCACGAAGTATGTCGTCGTCATGGGCCGCGTCGGCGGGCCGGACTACCTTGCCTCCGAGGTCGAGCACTTGGGTGACTTAGGCGCTATCTTGGGCGCCTTCCTCACCTAGTTAGCAATGCGTTGAGTCCCGCGGCGACGTCAGGAACCACGTGGTCCACCTCGTCGGTAATCTGCGTTCCCGGGAACGTGAAGGACTCGGTGGCGATGGAATGCATCGAGAGATCGTTGAAGCTATCGCCGAAGGTGTAGAGTTCAGCTCCTTCGTGACCGAGGTGACCAAGCAACCGCGTCAAGCCCTCGCCCTTGTTTTGCCCGGGCGGCATGATGTCGTAAAAGTCACAGTTGAACGAGGACTCGACTGCACAATGCGCACGGACCCACTCGTCCACCTCGCGGCGCAACTCAGCGTTGCCTGGAATCCACAGGGACATGAGAACGGTGCTGCGCTTGGCGACGTCCCCCGGATCCACCACTTCCGTATTCGCCACCATCGAGGATTCCCGGCCAGCCAGACCGTCCCACGCCACCTGGTCGGCTCCAGACAAGCCAGTGAGGTAGATGTTCAACGGCAACCCGGTGAAACGGTCGATGACGGCTTGGACGATATCACTGGGCAGGTGCTCCTCGTGGAGGATGGAGTAATCGCCGTCTGTGATGACAGTGCCGTTGTAGAGCACGTGATAATCCAGCTCCACGCCGAATGGCTCGAGCGTGTTGCGTGCATTGGCGATGGACTTGCCCGTCGCGGAGATGGCGAGATTGCCAGCGTCCCGCCACGCGGTGATGGCTTCCTTTACGGCCTCAGTTATGTCTTCGTTGACGTAAACGGTTCCATCCATGTCCAAAGCCGCAATCTTCATGCCCCGTAGTGTATTAGACCTTTCACGGCCGAGTCCACCACCGCGGTGCACGCCTCCTGGATGTCGGGTTGCGCCCAGGGGAAGGTCAGGGAGACGTCGGCAAGCGCGTGCATAGGCAGGTCATTGTGACCATCACCTAAGGTGATGAGCTCAATCTCGGAACGCTCGCGGCTAAGATGTTCAAGCAGCCAAGTCAAGGCGAAGCCCTTGTTGTGGCCGGGCGGCGTGATATCGAAGAAGTTTCGGTTCATCGCGGTGCCGACGGGAAAGCGGTCCGTCACCCACTGCGCAATCTCTTTCTGTAGCTCTGGGTTACCCGGCGTCCAGGCGGCGACGAGGGGGAAGACTTCTTTTTCGATGTGCTCGGGTGAAACTGGAACGGGCTCGCTGATGATGGGATTGTGCACGCCCTCCACGTTGCGCACGAGGTGGCCGTCGGGGCCTTCCAAGCGCGTGCAATACAGGTCGAGCTTCGGAATATCACGAACCCGCTCATACACAGCACGGACCACCTCGGGCGGCACGTGGTTTTCGTAGAGCAGTTCATAGTCGCCATCCATGATGACGGTGCCGTTGCACAGCAGGAAGTAATCGAAGTCGACACCGAAAGGCTCAAGCGCACGCCGCGCCGAGTGCGACGACTTACCCGTGGCCACGACGGCGAGGTTGCCCGCAGCGCGCCACTGCGCAATGGCCTCTGGGACTTCCTCAGGCATATACCCATCGAAGTAGATGGTGCCGTCGAGGTCGAAGGCGGCTAGCTTCATGCCTCGCCCGTTTCCAGCAGACGGGTGAAGCCCTCTTCATCCAGGATGGTCAGCCCCAGATCGCGGGCCTTCTGTTCCTTGGATCCGGCATTCTCTCCGACCACGACGTAGTTCGTCTTCTTAGACACCGAACCGGATGCCTTTCCGCCGCGGGTGATAATGGCCTCCTTGGCCGAATCACGAGTGAAGTTCTCCAAGGTACCGGTCACCACCACGGTGATGCCTTCAAGGGTCTGCGCCGGCTTATCGCTGGCTTCCTCCTCCATGGTGACCCCGGCGGCGGTCCACTTCTGCACGATGTTGTCGTGCCAATCCACCTCGAACCACTGCTTGAAGGATTCCGCGATGATGGTGCCCACACCATCGGTATCCGCCAGCTCCTCGACCGATGCTGCGCGCAGCACTTCCATGGAGCCAAAGCGGGTGGCTAGTGCACGTGCCGCAATGGGGCCGACGTGGCGGATCGACAGCGCGACGAGCACCCTCCAGAATTCAGCCTGGCGGGCCGTCTTGAGGTTCTCCAGCAGCTTCTTACCCGAAGCATTGAGCGCGCCCTTCTGCGTGGTGTAGACCGAGGATTTGAGGAGTGCTTGTTCATCGAGATCGAAGAGGTCCGCCTCATCCTTGAGCACTCCGGAGGAAATCAGATCCGCGGCAGCCTTCTCCCCCAGCTCGCCAATGTCGAGCGCCTTGCGGGAGGCCAGGTATTCCAGGCGTGCCGCCAGCTGGGCCGGGCAGCTACGAGTGTTCGGGCAGCGCCAGTCCTGGTCGCCTTCCTTCTGCGGAGCCAGCTTCGTACCACAGGCAGGGCAATTCTCCGGAAAGACCCATTCAGTCTCGCTGCCATCGCGCTTGTCCAGAACGGGGCCGAGGACCTCAGGGATGATCTCTCCGGCCTTGCGGATGATGATGGTATCCCCGATGAGGACATTCTTGTTCTTGACCTCGAATTGGTTGTGCAGGGTGGCCATGGAAACGGTCGAGCCGGAGACGAAGACCGGCTCCATGATGGCGAAAGGCGTCACGCGCCCGGTACGTCCCACACCGACCTCGATGTTGAGCAGCTTGGTGGTGACCTCCTCCGGCGGGTATTTATAGGCAATAGCCCAGCGCGGCGCGCGCGAAGTCGCGCCCAAGGCGCGCTGGCTGGCCAGGTCATCGACCTTGATGACAAGCCCGTCCATTTCAAAGTAGGCGTCGTGGCGGTGCTCCTCCCAGTACGTGACCCGCTCTTGTACCTCCTTGGCTGTGGTGACCCGCTGGGTATAGGGAGACACCGGAAATCCCCAAGCCTCTAGGGCCTTGTAAGCATCGTGCTGCGAGGTGGGCTGGAATCCCTCGCGCGCGCCAATGCCGTGACAGACCATGTGGAGCCGACGCTTCTTGACGTCCTCTGGGTCCTTCATGCGCAGCCCGCCCGCCGCCGCATTACGGGGATTGGCAAAGGTGGGCTTGCCGTCTTCGCGGCGCGCGGAGTTGATCTCCTCAAACTCATCCGGGCGCATGTACACCTCGCCGCGGACCTCGACCAGGGAGGGAACCGGATACTCTTTGGTACCCGTCAGCTCGTGCGGGATATCGGGGATAACGCGTGCATTGGCGGTGATGTCCTCGCCCACACGACCATCACCGCGTGTGGCGGCCGTAGCGAGCTTGCCATCGCGGTAGACCAAATCAATGGACAGGCCATCAATCTTGAGCTCGGTCAGATAAGCCTCGGCCGGCGTGCGGTCCAGCCAGTCCTGCAGCTCATCCGCACTGAAGACGTTGTCCAAGCTGTACAGGCGCTCCAGGTGCTCGATGTCGACAGCACCTTCCGGCGCAGCACCGACCTGCTGGGTTGGCGAATCCGGGGTCTGCAGCTCCGGGTGCTCCGCCTCAAGCGCCAGCAAGCGCTGGAAGAGCGCGTCAAAGTCCGCATCCGGGATTGACGGCTCACCGTTGTAGTACAACTCACGGTGCTTGCGCACTTCCTGGGCAAGCTCGGACCATTCGCGTTGGATATCTACTGCATCACTCACGAGTCACTAGTGTAGCGGGGCTACCGGACATGCCTATGACCTGCGGATGGTCATTCTGCAAGAGTTCGTCCGTCATTCTGCAGCACTTCCACAGTGCGTGTCCGAGCCGGGCGCTAGAGTGTTGTCCATGAACTTCGACGCCACCCGCATGCTCTCCTTCGACCTCGAAACCACCTCCGTGAAGCCCAAAGAAGCCCGCATCGTCACCTCTGCCCTGGTGCGTATCGACGGGCGCGAAGTAGACAAGCGGGAAATGCTCGCCGACCCCGGCGTGGAGATCCCCGAGGAAGCCGCCAAGATTCACGGCATCACTACTGAGAAGGCCCGCGCGGAAGGTCGCCCCCACGAGGAGGTGCTCAAGGAGACGGTCGATTCCATCTATCGGGCCTGGGACGAGGGGCTCACGCTCATCGTCTACAACGCCGCCTACGATCTCTCCGTCTTGCGCGCGCTGACCGGGGACTTCACGGTCAACGGTCCGGTGTTCGATCCTTTCGTCATCGACCGCGTTAAGGACAAGTGGCGCAAGGGCAAGCGCACCTTGGAGGAGGTCTCCGCCCACTACGGCGTGGAGTTGAGCAACGCGCATGAGGCGACTGCCGACGCCCTCGCGGCCGCCCGCGTGGCCTGGAAACAGGTGCGCCAGCACTTCCCCGAGCTAGCACAGATGGATACCAACGAGCTCATGGAGTACCAGGCCGTCGAGTGGTACAAGGACCGCGAATCCTTCAAGAAGTACCTGGAAGGCCGCGGGCGGGACGCCTCGGATGTGTCCACCGCGTGGCCGATGATTTCTTAACTCCCACCCCCTCACCCAAATAGCACTTGCCAGTTTTCTAGAGTTCTGGAATTCTAGAAACCATGGAAACGACAGTCGAAGCACGCCTCGCCGAACTCGAAGCGCGCGTCGCCGCGCTTGAGGGGCGCACCACGCCCACCGACGCCGGCCCCGCATCCACCACTGGAGAAAGCTCGGCCTACTGGCTGGTCGACGCCCTCGCACCCAACGAGCAGTTTCCCGACGGCTCCATCATCTTTGGCGGCAACATAAACGTCGGCAAGCGCACTTATGCCTATCAATGGCAGCGCCCCACGAACTTCGTCACCGACGAGGATTGGGCAGAAAACCTCGAGCGCCTATCCGCCCTTGCCCATCCAGTCCGCGGCGAAATCCTGCGCCGCCTGCTCGCCGCACCCGCGACAGCCGCAGAGCTTGTCGAAGAAGACATCGTCTCCTCTACCGGCACCGCCTACCACCACTTGAGCGCGCTGACCCATGCAGGCTGGACCACGAAGTCTGGCGGCGAGTATTCCATCCGCCCCGCCCGAGTTATCCCCCTTCTCACCATCATCACCGCGAGCGAGGACCACTAATGCGTAGAATATCCCTAGCCGTCATCGCTGCCATTGCCGTTGCAGCCATCCTGCTCATCACGGGGCCGCAAAGAATTGCTCTGGCACAAGACAAAACTGGCGACGAAGCCTTAGCTGCCCAGTTGGAAGAGCACTCAGAGTCCGGCTTCCACAACCTCACTGCCTTTACCCTCCAGGACGGCAAGGTCACCTTTGCGGGACTGGGCAGCGACGAGCACACGGAGGTCGAAATCGGCTCCGTGACCAAGATGTTCACTGGCGAACTGGCCCACCAGCTCGTCGAAGAGGAAAAACTGAGAACTGACACCACTGTGGGCGAGGTCCTCAATGTTGGCGATGCGCCCGTCGCTGACGTCACCGTCCAAGAATTGCTCGACCACACCTCTGGCCTACCGCGACTGGCGAGCGCGAGCCTCCTCAGCAATCTCGCCTCGGGTGTCACCGGCTCGAACCCCTATGAAGGCGAGACCGTAGAGGACATCGTGGCTGCCGCCACGGAGGCCGAACTAAAAGACCGCGGTAAAGAATCCTATTCAAACCTTGGCTATGGGCTCCTGGGCCACATGCTCGAGACCGTTGACGGGCAACCTTATGAACAGATGCTCAAAGAACGCATCTTCGAGCCAGTTGGCATGACAGAGACCTATCTCATGACGCCGGGCTCAGTACCTGACGACGCTCCACGCGGCCTAACCCCCACCGGCCGCCACGCTGAGCCGTGGGAGATGGAAGGCTCCGCACCCGCGGGAGCCATCCGCTCCACGGCAAGTGACATGGCCAAGTTCGCCGAGTGGTTCATGGACAACGGCGATACCGACTACGGCTGGCAGCCTCCCAGCGAAAACAATGCTGGGTACTGGCACAACGGCGGTACATACGGTTACTCGACGATGCTCATCATCGAACCAGAGACCAAACGCGCTGCCTTCGCCAACAACGATTCCCTCGCCGGTACCGAAGACCTCGCCCAAGCTCTATTCGACGAGCTCGGATCCTAAGGAGACACCGTGTTACTCACCATCAGCATGATCGTTATCATCGCCTCCCTTCTATGGTCCGCATGGAAGGCATTCACCACCCCAGGGAAGACAGTCCCGCGCGTTGTTTCCGTAGCAATCACTGCCTTCGTCATCGTGCTCATCGGATATACCTTGCCCTGGAATGCGGACCTCCATTTCTTCTGGTGGTATGGCCTCGTCGCCGCATGTGCTGTGTACGCCGGTGCGGTGGCCTGGCGGGCTATGGATTCGAAGCCCGCAAGCACAATCTAAGTCCTCCCGTAGACTGACGTTATGACTGCTCCCGCTTACCGCACGGTCCATATCCACGACGTCAATCCCTCCGTAATTGCCACCCTTCAGAAGCGCGCTGACGCCGCTGAAGTTTCCTTGGAAAACTACCTGCGCGATCTCCTGACGACCACAGCTTCACGCCCTGAATTTTCGCCGCGTCCCAGCGTCCAGGAAAAGCTCGCGGAGCTCACCCAGCGTGACCCTATAGCTATAAACGGCGATTTTGACATCGTCGGCGCCATTCGGGCGGGGCGGGACGCCTAATTCCACCTGGGGGACGAAAGTCTCCCAAATCTCCGCTTTTAGAAAAGTCTCCCAAATCTCCCAATGCCCTAGGATTGAGACTATGTCCCCACATGAGAACCCATTCCGCCCCACCTTCGGCGTTCCACCACTCTTTTGGGTTGGGCGCACGGCAGTGCTCGACACCTTCCGGGCTGCACTCGACTCCCAGCCGGGCAGCCCGGGCCGCTCGCTCATCATCAGCGGTGCCCGCGGTATCGGTAAGACGGTTTTGCTCAATGAGCTCGAAGATATCGCTTCTAGCCGCGGGTGGATTACCCTGCGGGCCTCGGGACGCAGCTCCATGGTGGAGGAACTCGTGGACACCACCATCCCGCGCATTATGGACAAGCTGGCCCCAGCGGATAAGAGCAAGGTCAACCGCGTGGGGATCGGTGGTGTGGCAACCATTGGCATCCAGCACAACACCGAGGAAGCCTATAAACCCACGCTCAACACCCGCCTGCGCGAGCTTTTAGGTCTGCTCAAAGGCACTGGCGTGCTGCTGACCATCGACGAGGTCCAGGACGCCGACGCCGAGGACCTCACCTCCCTCGCCGTGACATACCAGGACTTGGTGCGCGATGAGCTCGATGTCGCTATTGTCGCCGCGGGCCTTCCGCAGGGAGTCAACCGCCTGCTGGACCTGCCGGGTGTGACCTTCCTGCGCCGCGCGCAGAAGTTCGTTCTGGGGCCGCTCTCCCCCGCGAACGCCGAGGTAGCGTTCACCGAGACCGCCGCGCAGTCCCGGCTCGAATTCACCGAGGATGCGGTTGCGGCTGCGGTGCGGCTGTCCCGAGGCTACCCCTACATGGTGCAGCTGGTGGGCTCATTGGCCTGGGGAAAGGCGCAGCGCGAGGGTGGAAGCCGCATCGAGGAGGGTGACGTCGCGGCAGTGTCAGCCGAGGCGATCTCGGTTCTCGGCGCCCAGGTCCACCAGCCCGCTACCCTGGCGCTTCCGCCAGCGCAGCGCCTCTTCCTCGAAGCGATGAGCGCGGTTATGGAGAACGGCACGGCGGAAATCAAGAACATCGCCGCTCACCAGGACCGGACGGTGCGCTCACTGTCGGCCACGCGCCAAAGGCTTATCGACGCCGACCTGATCGAGCCCACCGCACACGGCCAACTCCAGTTCGTCATCCCTTATATGGAGGCCTACTTCACCGCGACGGACAGCCTGGGGAGGATTGATTAAAAGGGAAATTGGGGAAGCAAAACTAGCCGCAATCCCAGTAAAAGACAGCACCATCGGCCCTGCCAGTGTTTTCGGAGCGGTACACGACAGCCTCGCCAGCCTGCATTTTCTTCAATGCGTCCGGGTGCAGAAATACGTGGGCCACACCGAGGTCACCCCACATGGCCTCGAAAGGAAGCTCTTCTTCTTCCAGATATGTGGAATCGATTTCTAGGAAGTGAACGTACCCTTCAGGCTGCGTAGGGTCTTGTGCGAAGGCTGGGAAACCGCCAAGCATAATGTCGCTTTGGTTTCTGGCTGCGGCTCGCAACTCAACCAGCTCGTCAAAGTAATCAAACTCTTCAAGAAAGTCATCGCCTTTTCTAGACTTCAAAGCCTCGTACACTGCATAGTCGGTGGGAGGGACCATTGCCACTGCACTAGACAAGGAGATCGGAGAGTTCATAACCTCCCCAAGATCCTTGCTAAACGGGGAACAAAAATCCTCGTGCTTTTCATCGAAGGCAGCAGGCTCCGCGGTATGAGGTCCAGGAAAGCTGTGGTTGCCAAAGCCTTCCGCAGGCTCAGGGATATAGCGAATTTCCATGCCATCGCCAGGCGAATCCGAATCGAAACCGCCGAAGAACGGATCAGCACCGACGAAGAGTTGAAAAATTCCTGACTCCGGAATCAATCCGTCGAGAGTTGCTTCGCTTTCCGACGCCCCCTCCGCACGCACATGACAGACAATATCGGCAAAATTTAGCTGAATGATATGGAGTAATGGCTGACCGTTCTTTGAAATGGGCCATGTCGAACCTTCCGGAAGATACGGTCTACCTCCGAAGTACGAGCCATGTTCGGTGGGAGTGCCGTTGGAGTAGGGAAGGACGACGCCTGGCTTGGCAAGTTGGATTAGGTCATCGGCATCTTCGGAGACGAGCTCTCCGGACTCGATCATCGAACGTAACGCTTTAACCTGTGCTGTGAACTCTGGCATGGCAGGTGGTTCTTTCTCTAGGACAACGAGGGATTTAATCAGGGATTATCCTTCAAAAGAAAGCATGCTGCAATAGATATCTAGCCTGTTCTGGTTCATATTCGAGGCCTAGGTCAGGTGAAAGCTCAATTAGAGATCCCCAGCATCGCGGGTGAGAATGCCGGCGGTCTCGTTAACCGAGCGCAGAGAACGAGCGGAAGCCTTGACGGGATAGACGTCGAAACGGTCGACGAGGAGCTCGCGCGGCATGCCGATGCGGTCGAGATGCCGGGCCAGCGCAATGGCCTCCGCGCGGGCATCGGAACCTTCAAGGCCCAGACCAATGCGGTGGCCCGCGTTGAGGTGCTCGCCCAAGCCGTCCAGGTGGCGCGGGGTCTCCAGACCACGGAAATCCGTGAGGAAGGTCGTGGCTGCAGGCGCCACTGACCACAGCGGCGGGGTGTACAGGTAGTCGGCCTCGAAGACGAGAAGCTGCTCAAGAGCTACCTCGTCTGGGACCGGCGGAATGGTATCGAAGTCGGTGGTGCCGGGGATTCGGCCGGCGATAACGTCTGCGAGGAGTGGTTCGTCGAGTTGGACGACGACCTCCCCGTGGAAACGGCGCGCAACATCCGCGGCGTGAGCGCGGAGGCCATAGAGAAGTGACTCCGCGAGTTCGCTAAAGGCGCCGCGGTCGGTGAGGACACGGTGGCCGTCGGAAAGCTCAATGCTCGCCGCAAGCGACCAGGGACCGAGCGCTTGCACCTTAATACGGGGCACGGTTTCGCCCCAGACTTCCTGGACCTCGTCGATATCGCGCTCCAAGCGGTCCCACGTACGCCGGGTCAGCAGCTGCGGGCGCGCCGTCATGCGCCACGAGCGCGGGCCGCGGTCGATGGAGATCGCTTCTAGCATGCTGGCCGTGCGGCCCACCGCATCGGAGCCCAGCCCACGCGCGGGCAGCTGCGGGATGGCGGGAAGCTCGGTCTCCCCCATGATGATGTCCGCTGCTTCCGCCATGGAGGTACCGGGCATGGGGCCAAGGGCGAATCCCGTCATCTGTTCTCCTTCCCGAATGTTTTTCTTTTAATACCGAATCAAAGACTACTGCGACATCTATAATGCAATTCACAAACCACTAAGTCGCAGATAGTAAAGGATACTCCCGTGGCACTTGAACAGTTTTCTGGCTGGACCTTCTATTCTCCTTGCGAGATTCCGAGCGACATTCCGTCAATTCTCGCAGCCAACGAAAAGCCAATCTGCGCATTTAAAACTGTCCGAGACGCAGCGGTCTTCACTAGCCACCGATTGATTATCCGAGATTCTCAAGGTCTCACTGGAAAGAAAGTCGAAATCTATTCTCTCCCTTACTCCTCCATTAACATGTGGTCGACGGAGAATGCCGGAAAGCTCCTAGACGTAAATGCTGAACTGGAGCTGTGGACACGGGCTGGCCACTTCAAAATCAACATCGGGCCCAAAGTCGATATTCGGGCACTCGACCGACTCATCGCTGACTGCGTGCTTCGCTAAAGCTACTCGGTCCCGCAGATGGTGCCGGAGCCCAGGACAATATCACCCAGCTCATCCGGGCTCGGCAGATAGAGCACAGCCGCCTGGCCACGAGCCACACCGGAAAGAGGCTCCTTCAGTTCCAGCGTCATGCGGTCGGCCTCGCGGTCCACGTGAGCGCGGCAGGGAACGACAGAGCCGTGGGCGCGCACCTGCACCTCGCAGTCGAAGTCACCTTCCATAGCCGGGTGCAGGTACTTCAGGCGGTCAGCCTCGATGCGGGTTACGGCCAAGTCGGCACGCGATCCCACGGTGACGGTACCGGTGGCCGCGTCGATGTCGGTGACGTAGCGCGGGGAGCCGTCGGCAGTCGGCGTCTTGATGTCGAGGCCCTTGCGCTGGCCGATGGTGTAGTTCCACGCGCCGTCGTGTTCCTTGAGCTCATTGCCCTCAGTGTCCACGATCATGCCCGGGCGCAGGCCGATGGAACGGCCCAGAAAGGCCTGCGTATTGCCATCCGGAATGAAACAGATGTCATAGGAATCTGGCTTGGCCGCCGTGGAGAAGCCATGGCGCTTGGCTTCCTCGCGGATCTGCGGCTTCGGGGTATCGCCAATCGGGAAGAAGCAGTGATCCAGCTCTTCCTTGGTGATAACTCCCAGCACATAGGACTGGTCCTTGTTCTCGTCCAAGGAGCGGCGCATGTAGCCATCATCGTCGATTGTGGCGTAATGGCCCGTGGCCACCGCATCGAAGCCCAGCGCCATCCCCTTGCGCAGTAGCGCCGCGAACTTGATCTTCTCATTGCAGCGCAGGCAGGGATTCGGGGTCTCGCCGCGGGCATAGGAGTCGACGAAATCGCCGATGACGGCTTCCTTGAACTCCTCAGAGAAGTCCCACACGTAGAAAGGAATGCCGAGCTTGTCGCAGATGCGACGGGCATCGGCGGAATCCTCCAAGGAGCAGCAGCCGCGTGCCTTCTCACGAGTCTGCTGCGCATCCTTGTGCAGGGCCAGGTGCACGCCAATGACGTCGTGGCCCGCCTCCACCGCACGCGCGGCTGCGACCGAGGAATCGACGCCGCCGGACATGGCTACCAATACTCGCATGCTCTCCCCTTCTCGTTTCGTTATCGCCCACCAAGGCTAGTCGCGGTGCACCTCATACCCCAACACACGAACCACGCAGCCTATTCCCTAAGCTAAGAGGCACTATGGGCAGAAAGCGCAACACCACCAATTCCATCGCGGGCACCTACGAGATTTCCACCGGCGAGCTCGTCGTCGAGCCGGATCCTTTCCGCGACGGTGCCTTCATCCTCAACGTCAATGGTGTGCCATCCTCACACCTCATCCCTGAGGAACCTCGCACCCTCGAGTTTGAGTACATGCGCTGGATTGCCGCTGCGGTAGAGAACCTCGCCCCTGGCAAACGTCTGCTCCACCTGGGCGGCGGTGGCTGTTCTCTTCCCCGCTACTTCGCTGACCTCTGGCCGGATTCCCACAACACCGTCGTCGAGCTCGACGCCAAATTGGCCGAGCTCATCCGGGAACTGGCCGATATTCCTTCCGCTCCTCGCGTGAAAATCCGCGCCGGCGAGGCACGTTCCGTCACCGAGGGCTTTCCGCCGAACCGCTTTGACGTCATCATCCGCGACGTCTTCGCCGGCGCCGTCACGCCCGAGCCTCTCACCACCGAAGAGTTCTTCCAGCACGCCCACGCCACCCTATCCCCCGGCGGTCTTTACGTTGCCAACTGCGGTGACCATTCCGATCTCCAGGGCGCGAAGGCGGAACTAGCTGGAATGGCAGAAGTCTTTGCCCACGTCGCCGTTATCGCCGACCCTCCCATGCTTAAGGGTCGGCGCTACGGCAACATTATCCTCATCGGCTCAGACACCGAGCTGCCCCACGACGGCTCCCCCGAAGCCGCCGCCCTGGCCAAGGCGCTACTCTCCGGTGCGGTGCCCGCACACTTCCGCGACGAGTCCTGGACCCGCCGCTTCTTTGACGGCGCGAGCCCCCGCCACGACGCCCCGGCAACCGCCGACGATTAGCGCAGGCTCTTGAGCAGGTCCGCCACCTGCTTGGAATCAAATGCCGGGATCTCCACACCCGCGGCGTGACCAGCACTGCGTGCCGCACGGCTGGCATTCTCCACGTCCTGCTCGCTGACATTGTTGGCATCAAAGTCCTGCAGGTGCTGCGCGTTATCCAGGAAGATGGCTAGGTCGCCGACGGTGGCGTCGTTATTTGCCAGGCTCTTGAGGTCATCAACGCTAATGGCGCCGGTATTGAGCAGCTTCTCTGCCTGCGTCACAAGCCCGGTCGGATCCACGTCCAGACCCGCATCCTTCGCGGCATCGGCCACGGCGGGAACGGCCGCCGCACCTGCTGCCAGTGCCAGGATTCCAGCAATCAGCACGCCGGCGTCATCACCCAAGTCAACGCCCGGAATGACCAGGTCATCCAAGATGCCACCGAAGTCGATGTAATTGCCAGCAGAGAAGGAGTGCAGCTGCGCCTCAGTGCCGTTGAAGAGGTTCAGGTCAACGTCTGTCTCAATGCCGGCTACGCGGCCGCTGCCGGAGCGCTGCCAGAAGGCAAGCTTGTCCCAGCCACCGACCGGGTCCGGTGCGGTGTCCTGGTAAGCCGCCAACCACAGCGGGTACTCGGAGAAGCGCGTGGTGTTCCCCATCTGGCCCATCCAGAAGTACTTGTAGGTGTACAGCATCGGCGTGCGGCCGGTCAGGGACTTGACCTCCGTCATGAAGGTATCAATCCAGTCAGCAAGCTGGTCGGCACTCAGCCCCTCATCAACCTCGATGTCGAGCACCGGTGGCAGGGTCTGCGTCGGCACCAGCGCGATCTGAGAGGCGAAGCTGGCCGCCTGCTGCTTGGCATCACGTGCCGGGCGCGCGTAGTGGTAGGCGCCGACCTTCAGTCCAGCGGCTGCTGCGGCATTGGCATCGCGCACGAAGTGGTTGTTGACAAAGCCGACGCCCTCGGTGGCCTTCACGAAGGCATAGGACTGGCCATCGGACTTCACGGCATCCCAATCGATTCCGCGAAGGGACGCGTGGTTATTTCCGGAGACATCCACACCGGAAGGTGCGTAGGACGGGATGGCAACGGCGGTGGATACGGACAGTGCCACGGCCGCTACTGCGGTAACGGCGGCGGTAACAAGGCGACGTGCATGGCTCATGCGCGCCACACTACCTCCGCTTTAACACTAATCACTGAAGCAACACACGAAACATTGAACTCTTTTGCCACACCACTGACGCAACTCCCCAACAACCGCTCCCAACAGCAGCAACCGCTGCTAAACTGCGCTTCACATCGCCACCACCCCATCAGGTGATCACGACACCGACGAAGGACAGCGCCATGGACCAGCCCACCATCGACCCACACCTTCCCAACGAGCCACAGCAGCCCGCCGACCCCGACGCACCCCAAGAGCCCCAGGAATCGGAACTTCCTCCACGCCGCGACTTCAAAAGGGTCCTTAACGAGAACCTCGCGCTGAGGGGCTCCGCTATCCTTTTGGGCGGGTGGGCGCTGGGGTTACTCTCCTTGATCATTGCAGATAGCGCCGCAACGAGCGGCGATGATGCCGCGTCCTACTTCTTCGGCTTCCTCGGCATATTCACCTTTATCGGGCTGATTTTTGCAACGCTCTTTCTCGCACCATTCTTTGCCTTCATCGCCATCGGGTCACTCGACACTGACGCGCCTAAAGGCAAACGAAAAGCCATCATCGCAATTGTGTTTTCGATAGCGTCGTTGATTCCCGTTGTCGCGTACTTCGGACCGGACTTTTTGTCTTAGGACCCGACTCTCGGTGACAACTCCGCAGCTCTGACTACCACGCTGTGCTTGACGACGCCCCACCCAAGCTTGCGGACTCCGGTCATCCAGGAATCCAGGGCGGGATGCGCTGCCGCCACGAATACCGTGGCTCAGCTTTATGCAACGCTATTCAGAACCCAGCCCATCCACGATTCGCACAGTCTCCATCGCCACGCGCACCACTTTGCCAATCAGGTCCACGATGTAGCGCGGGTTGCCCACCTCGTCGGCCCAGTCATTCGGGTCATTAACAATGCCGGAGGCTTTGTCCTTCTTGACCTGGTAACGGTCAATCAGCCAGGCGACTGCTGAGCGCGAGCCCAACATGTACTCATCCGCCTCGGCCGGAATGCCAGAAATGGTCACGCGTTTGTTGTAGATCAGCTTGGTCACGTCATTGACGTTCTTACCCGTCTCCGGATCCTTGCGCTTGGCCCACTTCATCTTGAGCACGCGCCACGTCTCGCGGTCGGACTCATCGCCCTTGACCTGAATATCCAGCGGCCACGGCTCCACCGACTCGTAGTTGACGTGCAGGTCCATCAACTCCTGGCCCGCAGCAGCGAACTTGTCGAACTCCGCGCGCGAGGATGGCGTCTCAATATGCGGCAACATCTTCTTCAGGTCCGCCGCGTACTTCGTGCGGTAGCCGGGGTCATGCAGCTTGCCGTAGACAAAGTGGAAAATGTCATCACCCGTGATGTCTGAACCCAGCGCATCGCGGTAGAGAGCCTTAATCTCATCCGTGATGTTGTCCACGCGCACGTAGCCGTCAACGACCTCACCAACCGAACCGTAGATGCTGGCCGCGCCCTGCTTGGCGACGCTCCCCTCTCCAAACTGACTTGGCTGCCTCGGATATCGCGTGGAACAGAGACTCCGCGATCAGTTCTTGGCTGCAATACTCCATTAGGCGTTCGTGGGTACCGCGCCGCTGATGTTCCTCCACGAGAGAGCTGGTAAGACGCTCGATATCATCGAATGTGCGTGCCGCCTCAGCGAGTTGGGTCAACTCGCCAGCATCGTCGATATGCCATCCTTCGGTCGCCAGCACCTTGTTGAGCAAGCGGCGCAAATCATTCCAACGCTGACGATCGGTGGTATGCCGTGCCGGGCTCATCGCAGTCGTTATGAACTCACGAGTGAGTTGACCTGCTTGCGCTGCGGACATTCCTTCCGTAAGCGCGCCAAACAGTCCTTCTCGCTTACTCCCGGCAACACGCGGTGGCGCACCAATATCGAGGAGAAGCTCGTCGATTTGGCTTCCGCTTAGGCCCGGCAAATCGGTACTTGCCAGGACATTCGCAATACTGCGGATAGTCGAGCGTTGGGAGAAAGAATCGGACTGCATCACCGCTCCAGCTTCTCATGTGAGCGAGTGGCCTGAGTATTTCAGCAAGACCCGGGTGTCCGGATTCTTGCGCGCTCAGGGGCGTATGCGTGAGAGCCCGACGCGGCCGCACCCGTGGCTTGCTGGAATTCACGTCAATCCTGGCTCTTAGAAGGAGCCAGACATGGCTACGAGAGATCTTCAGGTATTCACCAACGATGCCTTTGGAACGATCCGAACTGTCGAGCATGAGGACAAGGTGTATTTCTGTGGCCGCGATGTGGCCACCGCCTTGGGGTACAAAGATCCAGTTAACGCCATCAAGCAGCATGGACGTGGGGTGGCGTTTCACCACCCCATCACGGATGCGCTCGGTCGCACTCAAGAAGCCCGGTTCATCACCGAAGGTGACCTGTACCGGCTCATCTTCTCCTCCAAGCTCCCCGCAGCCCAGGACTTCGAAGCCTGGGTTGTCAACGAGGTCCTCCCCACGATCCGCCGCCATGGCGTCTACGCCATCGACGAACTCTTAGACAACGACGAGTTCCTCGAGCACGCCATCATCCAACTGCGCTCCGAGCGGGCCAAGCGGCTGGCAGCCGAGCAGGCCCTGCTTGAGGCCGCCCCGAAGGTCTCCTACTACGACGTGGTGCTCCAGTCGGATTCGCTGCTGAGCTTCACAGAAATCGCCAAAGACTACGGCCTGTCAGCCAAGAAGCTGAACACGCTGCTGCACGAGGCTGGGGTGCAGTTCAAGCAGTCCGGCCGCTGGTTCCTCTACGCCCGCTTCGCCGAGCAGGGCTACACGCAGTCCAAGACCCACGAGTACGACGAGGGCAAGACCCGCACGCATATGTACTGGACCCAGAAGGGTCGGCTCTTCGTCTATGACCTGCTGAAGAACCAGTTCGACCTGCTGCCGGTCATCGAGCAGGACGGCGGTGCGGCATGACGACGACTGCTCTCACCGCCGACCTGGGTTTCTCGCCCCACAACACGGAGGGCTACCCAGACCCCACCTCATACAAGGCGCTGAAGAATCTCCAACGCGCCGAGTACGGCTACCGGCCCTTGGTCTACATCTGCTCCCCGTACTCCGGTGACATCGAGAACAACGTGGAGCTGGCTCGCGCGTTGTGTGCTCACGCGGTGTCACGGCACAAGATCCCGCTCGCGCCGCACCTGTTGTTTCCGCAATTCATGGACGACACCGACGCGAGCGAGCGCGAGTTGGCGATGTTTTTCAACCGAATTCTTCTGAGCAAGTGCGAGGCGATCTGGGTCTACACGGCCCGTGTCTCGACCGGGATGCGCTCCGAGATCGAATGGGCCCACCACCTCGAACTGCCGATCACCTATCTCGACGCCGACTTTCAGGAGGTCACCCTATGAAGGCGATGACGATGTTCACCGCGCAGGTGGCAGGCCAGCAAAACAACGCACACTACCCGAACCCGCACACCGTGACCACGGCAGCCGACCTGGAGGCGGTCGCCAGGTTGGATCATGTGGTTGCCGAGTACGTGGGTGGCAGGCGGTCGGCTGGCAGTTTCGTGACCTCGAACTGCCTGGTCATGGACGTCGACAACTCCCACACCGAGGAGCAGGCCGAATGGGTCACCCCGGAATCGCTGATTAAGAGGCTGGAGGGTGTGGCGTTGATGACCGCCACCTCCCGCAACCACCAGCGGGCGAAAGGAGCCCAGTCGGCAAGACCCCGCTTCCACGTCTACTTCCCGATAGACCCCGTAACTGATGCTGAGGCCTACGCGGGGCTCAAGAAGCAGCTCGCCGCCCGGTTCGAGTTCTTCGACCCTAACGCGATCGACGCTGGCCGTTTCATCTACGGCCACACTAATCCGAGTATCACCGTGGTCGAGGGTGAGCGCACCATCGACACCTGGCTTGCCGACACGGTCGATGAGGACAAGTTCGCCCAGTGGGATGAGGGCACCAAGGCGATCGAGGAGGGTTCGCGTAATGCGACCTTGTCGAGGTTTGCTGGCAGGCTGCTGATTCGCCTCGGCACGACCGATGAGGCACGCGACTTGTTTGACCGCAAGGCTGCTCGCTGCAACCCGCCGCTGCCCGAGGCGGAGGTGGAGTCGATCTGGCGGTCGGCCACCCGGTTCGCCAAGACGGTCGAGAACCAGCCCGGGTATGTGCCACCAGAGGATTTTGAGGCGAGCCTGGATTCGGTACGCCCCGCCGATTACAGCGACGTCGGCCAAGCCCACGCCCTATCCAAGGCGTACCCGGACTCGCTGCGCTACTCGGAGGCCACCGACTGGCTCGTCTATTACGACGGTGTCTGGTACGAATCCGCTCCCGCTGCCCAAGCCGTCGCCCAGGAGCTCACCGAACGCCAACTGGCCGAGGCCCACGAGCTGCTCGAAGACGCCAAAGACCAGCTCGCCGCCACGGGGGCTGCCATGTTGTTGGCGTCGATATCGAAGGCGAAAGCCCAGGCCATGTTTAACGCCGCCCAACAGGAGGCGTTCGCCGCGTTCGAGGACGCGAAAACCTATGCGGCCTACGCGCTCAAACGCCGAGAATCACGCGGGATCACCAACTGCCTGAAAGAAGCCCGCCCCATGCTGCTGACCACCCCTGAGCAGCTCGATGCCGACCCGTATCTGCTCAACACCCCATCAGGCACCTACGATCTGCGCCACGGGACCATGTCGCGCCACGACCATGATCCGGCGGATCTGGTGACCAAGCAGACCAGCCTCGACCCGGGCACCGACGGCGCGCACCTGTGGCAGGAAGCCCTCGAGGTGTTCTTCCAAGGCGATGCCGAGCTCATCGCCTACGTGCAGCGCATCGTCGGCCTTGCTGCGATCGGGCAAGTCTTCGTCGAAGCCCTCGTCATCGCTTACGGAGATGGTCGCAACGGCAAATCGACGTTCTGGAACACCATCGCCAGAGTCTTAGGCACGTATGCAGGCAACATGAGTGCTGATGTGCTCACGATCGGTGGGATGCGCAACGTCAAACCGGAGCTGGCTGAGGCCAAAGGCAAACGCCTCATCATCTCTGCCGAATCCGAAGAGGGCGTGCGCATGTCCACCTCGGTGGTCAAGCAGCTGGCTTCCACCGATCAGATCTACGCGGAGAAGAAGTACAAGGCACCGTTTGCCTTCACCCCGTCGCACACCTTGATTCTCTACACGAACCATCTGCCCAGGGTGGGTGCGATGGATGCGGGCATCTGGCGCAGGCTCATCGTCATTCCCTTCGAGGCGAAGATCGAAGGCACATCCGACATCAAGAACTATGCCGACTACCTCTACACGCAGGCAGGCGGGGCGATCCTGGCCTGGATTATGGAGGGCGCGCGCCTCATCCACGCCGAGGACTACCACCTCAAGGCTCCTGCCCGAGTGGTGGAGGCATCGGCGGCGTATCGGGAAGAGAACAACTGGTTCGCTCAGTTCCTTGACGCCAACTGCGACCTTGACCCGGGGCTGTCGGAACGGGCCGGGGATTTGTATCAGGCCTATCGGGCGTGGGCGATGTCGACCTCCGGGTGGGCGCGTCCCATGGTCGATTTCAACGCCACCGTCGAACACCACGGCTTCACACGTAAAAGGACGATGCACGGCATGTTCGTCCACGGTTTGGCCTTGAAGAACGAGTTCGACAACTAATTCAGACGGGCCTTATGACGACCTATGACGACCCATATGTGAGTTTGCTATAGGGCAGAAAATATAGCCCTTAGGAAAAGTCCATATCGCATCGTCATAGGTCGTCATGGGCCTCTCACACGAGAGGACATGAACCATGAACGAGCAAGCAATCGAACAACACTTGAAAAAAGCCGTTGAGGCGATCGGTGGCCTGTGCTGGAAATTCACCAGCCCCGGCACCGCAGGGGTCCCAGACCGCATCTGCATCCATCGCGGACGCGTCATCTTCGTCGAACTCAAAGCCCCCGGACGCCTCCCACGCCCCTTCCAACGCCGCCGCATCCAGCAGCTCAAAGAGCACGGCGTTGATGCGGTCGTCGTCGACAACATTGACGCGATCCAGGAGGTGGCTGATGCGCTACGAGCCGCATGACTACCAACAACAGGCCACCGCCTTCGTTGAAGACCACCCGCAGGCCGCGATCCTGCTCGGGATGGGGCTAGGCAAGACGGTGATCACCTTGACGGCAATCTGGAACCTGCTGCTGGACTCCTTCCACGCCCGCCGCGTCCTCATCGTCGCACCCCTGCGAGTCGCCCGCGATACCTGGCCCGCCGAGGCCACCAAATGGGACCACCTGGCAGGACTCACCATTGCCGTGGCCGTGGGGTCGAAAGCCCAGCGGGTGGACGCGCTTGCCGCCGAGGCGATGGTGACCGTCATCAACCGCGAAAACGTGCCCTGGCTGGTGCGCCACCTCGGCAAAGCCTGGCCGTTCGACATGGTCGTCATCGACGAGCTGAGCTCGTTTAAGAACCACCGGGCGCAACGGTTCAAAGCACTCGCCGCCGTGCGGCCACGTCTCACCCGGATCGTGGGACTGACCGGCACGCCAGCAGCCAACGGGCTGATGGACCTGTGGGCGCAGTTCCGTCTCCTTGATGAGGGCCAGCGCCTCGGCAGGTTCATCACCCACTACCGCAACCGCTGGTTCGTACCCGATCGGCGAAACGGCCAGCAGATCTTCACCTACAAGCCCACACCCGGTGCCGAGGACGAGATCTACGAGGCGATCAGCGACATCACCTTGTCGATGCGCACCACCGACTACCTGCGCCTGCCCGAGCTGACGGTCACCACGACGCTCGTCGACCTCGAACCGAAGGAGCTCAAAGCCTACGAGCGGTTGCGAGATGAGATGGTGCTCGACCTCGACGGGCAGGTCATCGATGCCGCGAACGCCGCAGCACTGTCAGGCAAGCTGCTGCAGCTGGCCTCCGGTGCGATCTACGACGAGGACGGCAACACCGTGGTGGTGCACGACCGCAAGCTCGACGCGCTCGAAGACCTCGTGGAGGCGGCCAACGGCCAGCCGCTGCTCGTGGCCTACTGGTTCAAACACGACCGTGAGCGCATCACCGAACGCTTCCCTGGGGCCCGCGAGCTGAAAACCAGTACCGACATCAAAGCGTGGAACGCCCGCGAGATTCCGCTGGCGCTCATCCACCCGGCCTCAGCCGGACACGGGCTCAACCTCCAGCAAGGCGGCAACCTCCTGGTCTGGTTCTCCCTGACCTGGTCCTTGGAGCTCTACCAACAGACCAACGCAAGGCTCTACCGCCAGGGACAAGACCAGCCGGTGACGATCACCCACCTGGCCGCAGACCACACCCTCGATGAGGCGGTACTGGCCGCGCTGGACAACAAAGACATGACACAGGCTGCGTTGATCAATGCGGTCGCCGACACTCTGGGAAAGCAGGCACACTCATGAACGACCACCCCATCTGGGACTACTTCGACTACCGCAAAGCCGCCATCGGCGTCCTCCAGGACTACGCAACCCAAGCTGTCATTCTCCAGCAAGGCGACGGGTACGCCAACGAGCTCAAAGCCTCACTGACCTCAATCGGCTCACCCCGATTCGACGGCCTGCCACGGGGCAACAACCGGCACGCCGGTGAAGCGAGAGTCTGCTCGATCCTCGACAACCTCGACGCGCTCAAAGCCCGCAACCAAAAAGCGCAGGCCTACATGGATTGGTTCAACCCGGCCTGGGAAAGCCTCAGCGACGATGACCGGCTGGTCCTCGAGGTCTTCTTCCTCGACGACCTCTCCGCCGAGGACGCCGCCGTCAAAGTCGCTGAACACTTCTACGTCGAACGCAAGACTGCCTTCGCCAAGAAGCAGCGCGCCCTTGCCCGCTTCGCGCGTCTCTTGTTCGGCAGAGACTGAAGCATTGGCGCGCATGAGTGTCGCAAAGAGGGGATGACTTTCAGGGTGTGCCTGTCGCATGCTGTAAGTGGTTGAAAAGTAGGTCCCGACCCCCAGACGAATCATCACGGTTCGTCTGGGGGTCGTTGCCATGAACGACAAGGGTGGTGAGACGGATGCCTTTCAAACCCAAGCGCCCGTGCTCCCAGCCCGGCTGCCCCGAGCTGACCGAGACGCGGTTCTGCCCCGAGCACGCCCGCGCCGAGGACACCCGCTACCGGACCTACCAGCGCGACCCGAAGATCAACCGACGCTACGACCACCGGTGGCGAAAGATCCGCGCGGCCTACGTCGAAGCCCACCCGTTGTGCGAGGACTGCCTGGCCCGTGGCCGGTACACGCCCGTGGCTGAGGTCCACCACGTGATCCCGCTCGACCACGGCGGCACCCACGACGAGTCGAACCTGCGCAGTCTGTGCAAGCCGTGCCACTCGCGCCAGTCCGCGCTCGATGGCGACCGGTGGCGGCAAGCCCCTCGGGTCTACAGCTACTAAAAAGGGCTGTGTGCCCGCCTGTCGCGGCCTCCCTGCCGACCCTCACCTGTGCCAACCTCGACCCCGTTCGCCCGGCACGAGGCGACGTGGCGCGCTTGCCGAGGGGGTGGGGGCGAGCGGATCTCCACAGCTGGGCTGCTCCTCAGCGGGCGGGGCCAACCGTACACAAAAAGACCGAATCAAACAGGGTATTAACCCCCAAGCCCTCCATCACCGGGCTAACCGCCTGGAAGGAGGCGAGATTTCATGGCGAAAGACGGAACACTGCGCGGCGGACGCAGAGCAGGCTCAGGTGCGAAGCCCACACCTGCGTTTGAGAAGATCACCGAAGGCAAAGACGCACGCGGCCTCCACATCGCGTCGCTCGACCCACCAGATCTGGAAGCGGGCGGGGATCTTGAAGGTAGCGTAATGCCAGAACCTTCGGCTTATTTGGCGGCTGTGCAGCGTGATGGTAACCCTTTGGGTGCTGACGTAATCTACCGCGATACCTGGAACTGGCTCAAGGAGCGCGGCTGCGAAAAACTCGTAGCTCCACGGTTGATTGAGGCTTATGCGCAGAATTTTGCTCGGTTCATTCAATGCGAAGAAGCAATCTCCGATTTTGGCCTGTTGGGTAAGCATCCGACCACGGGGGCGGCTATCGCGTCCCCATTCGTGGCCATGTCTCAGTCGTTTAGCAAGCAGGCGAATACGCTCTGGTACGAGATTTTCGATGTGGTCAAAGACAACTCGCTGGTGGACTACTCGGGGCCGACTCCTGCGGATAACGTGATGGAACGGCTACTTCAGGCACGCTCATAGTTATTGGCGTAGTGCGGGTGCGGTGTGGGCGTAGATGACGACCACTGCAATCAAGGCGATACAGACGGCGAAGGGTGCCAGCGGGTTCCACCCGTAAAGGGCGGTCGAAGCCAGCGGGGCAATCGCGTACGCCAACCCATTATTAGCGTTAATGATGCCAGCCACTGCGCCTTGCTCATCTGCACTCATCTTCAAGGTTGGGCCAGTGTTGTACCCGGGCATCGCCAGTCCCATACCTACCCCCAGCACGATACACCCGACAACCAGTAAAGCGTGCGAGGAGGTAGGCCAAATGAGCACAGTTGCAACTAGTGTAATGGTCAGACCAGTACGTAAAAGCTTCGCTGCTCCCCACCCTGTCTTTGGAGCAATCACCGCTTGGGCAATGATCATGGTCACGCCCATGATGGTCAGGTAAATCGCGGAAATACCTGCGGTCGCAGTTGCCGACAGGGCGAAGCGGTCTTGGACAGTGAATCCAAAAATCGTAGCAACAGAAGAAAACACAAGAAACATCACCAGACCAGTTGCTAGCCAGGGAGCTACACGCGGATCAGTGAAGCGAATCCGTTGAGGCTTTGCAAAAAGTTGCCCTTGGCTTTGAGGTGCGAAACTCACCAAGAGAACAACCAGACCAATCACCATCACAACGGGCATGACCACCAAGGGCAAGAGCAGGCCACCAGCAGCGGCTAACACACCTCCAGTAACACCTCCAACAATGGAGGCCATCCCTTGAGCCGCTCCAATCATGCCCAGTGCTTTTACCCGCCCGTTCTCGCTGGCAGCATGCGTGACCAGGTGGGCTTGCGCGGTCGGGGCGATCGCTGAAATCCCTCCGCCATAGAGCAAACCACGAGTGATCACAACACCAAAAACTAGTCCGAAACCGCCAACTACCTGGTTCATCCCCAGGTAGGAGACAATACCGAAGGCGCTCAAAGCGATGATCGCGATCACAAGCCCGGCAGCGAGTACACGTTTAGCGCCGACACGTTGGGAAGCTCGCCCCCAATAAGCACTCAAGCTCGCTAGTACAATCGCTGCCAAAGAGATAGTGGCGCCAATATGCCATTCCCGCAATCCCATCTGTCGTGACAGTGGCGCGATGATCGGATTGAGAATCATTTGCCCCATAAAGGCGAGAAAAACGATTCCCACTACCAGGTTCGCTTGCGCTCCTGGATCAATAGAACTCTGTGTCGGCTTATTACTACGAGTGTCAGGCATCACTACACTCCATTACTAGAACACTGTTTCACTTAGGGATATTGTAGAATGGTGTTCTAGTAAGGGTCAAGGAATAAGTTAAGGGTCACCTTATGAACACTGTGCTAACGGGGCGAAGGGCTGGGCTATCACGCGAGCTGATTGTCAAACAAGCTGTACAGTTAAGCGCGATCAGTGGCGTTGAGGGATGGTCAGTACGGGACATTGCCCGTGAACTGGGCGTGGTTCCCTCAGTGATTTATCATTATTTTCCAAACAAGGAAGCCATTTGTGATGCTGTTGTAGACCGGGTATGTGTCGGGATTGAAGTTCCCGACCCGGACCTTGAATGGAAAGCCTGGTTTCGAGCTATGGCTCACAATCTACGCCCCGCATTGTTAGCATATCCAGGGATTACCGACAGGTTCGCGCGGGGCAAGTTCACTGAACAGTTTTTGCCGATGATCGATGGAGCCTGGGCCAAACTACAAGAAGCTGGGTTTGGTGACAATTCGCCTGTGGCCTACACAATTATCGCGAACTCGATCATCCACACGATCGGAGCGAGAAACCTGCGCGCATCCAATCAAATCCAACCTCGCCACAACCTGCACGAAATGCTTGTCAGGCTTGAGCCTATGATGGCTCAATCTGTTGGACTGACCAGTATTGTCAACTCTTACCTGGAGCCTCTCTCACACCTTGATGAAGAAGAAGCGATGTCCGAGGAATACTACGACCTCGTCATCGATGTGATCCTAGACGGCATCGAACACACCCTGCTGCCTTAACTCTGACCCACTTCTCAATCATCGTCTTAGTGAGCGCCCGCACAGCTGGCGCTCACTTTTTTATTCCCACCCCATATCAATTTATGAAAGCGAGTTGTATATGTCGTTGAAAACCGCTGAAAGCGTGCGCGCCGGGCACCCGGACAAGCTGTGCGACTACATCGCCGACTGCATTTTGGATCGTGCCCTCTACGAAGACCCTGCCGCCAGAGTGGCTGTCGAAGTGATGGCAACCAAAGCACGCATCTATGTCGCTGGCGAGATCACCTGCAAGGCAAAGCTTGAGATTCCGATGCTGGTACGCGCAGCGCTTGAGCATGTGGGTTATGATCCGCGCCGGTTCCGCATCCGCGCCAAAATTCACTGCCAATCGAGCGATATTGCTGGCGGGGTCGATAAATCTTTAGAAGCACGCCACGGTGATACGAGTTCTCACGTAATGGTTGGTGCTGGCGATCAAGGCACCGTCTACGGCTACGCCACAGCCGAGAGCGAAGAACGACTCCCGTTGCCACTGGTTTATGCTCACCGGATCTGCAAGCGTCTCGATCAAGCATTCACAGACGGCAAGATTCCAGAGCTCGGCCCGGACGGGAAAGCCCAGGTCACTGTTGAGTATGACGGCGAAACCCCTAAACGTATCGCCACGATTGTGGTCTCGGTCCAGCACAAGCCAGGCATTAACGTGGAGGATTTCAACCAGCGTCTGATTTCGCTGGTTATCTCGGCGGCGTGTCGCGAGATCGAAATCGACGAACACACCGAAATCCTGATCAACCCTTCAGGGCGTTTCGTCGAGGGTGGCCCTGCCGCAGACACTGGGCTGACTGGCCGAAAGCTCATGGTCGATACCTACGGCGGGCTTGCACCCCATGGTGGCGGGGCGTTCTCGGGTAAAGACCACTCCAAGGTCGACCGCTCTGGTGCATACATGGCCCGGCTGATCGCCAAGTCTGTGGTGGATGCAGGCCTAGCTGAGCAATGCCACGTCACCATCTCCTACGCGATAGGTAAAGCAGACCCTGTCGCGTTCGCCGTAGATACGCCCGGCACTGGCGCTTATGCCGAAGCATTGATTGAGCAGGCTTGCCGCGAGGTATTCCCCTTGCGTCCGGCAGGAATTATCGAAGCATTGAAGCTCGGCACACATACGCGCTTTTCGGATTATTCAGCGTATGGGCATTTCGGTGACCTTACCGCTCAGTGGGAGCGTACCTGGGACTGGGCGACACAGTTGCGTCGGATCGTGAAAGGAGATACGTGGTGAGGGTCGACTTCGTTTGTGAAACCTGTGGAGTTTCAGGGCACCGCAGTTATCAACAGGGGCGAGTTCCTCAGCACTTCTTTCGCTCAGTTCCCTGCCAAAACGAGTGGCAAAAGACTCGATAGAATCTTCAAATGAAAAATCGAGACTCTAAATTTCGGGCGAAAGTCAGTGCTGGTCTTAAGAGAAGGAAAGAACGGCTAGGCGATAACTACCATTCGCCTGAAACAAAAGCACGAATCGGTACAACGACACGTGAGCATTGGGCTAGTTACGACGAGTGCAAAAGATCCAAGCTAATCGCAACGCTTCGTTCGAATGCCCAGAAGAAGCGAACATTCAAGCCCTACGACTACGAGTGGCAGTTATTGAGCAAGCGTCTTCGTGAGGATATGTCATGCGCACGATGCGGATCTCGCGAAAGCCTAACCGTGCACCACATTATTCCTGTTAAACAAGGCGGCACAGCTCAACTGCGCAACCTTGCAGTTTTGTGCCGCTCGTGCCACCCAAAGGTGGAAAAGCAGACATATATTCTTCACTCACTATTACCTGATTACGACGTTCTGCAGCTACTTGCCAGAGAAAGGTTGGGGCTATGCCTCTAGAGATTTCAACTCTTCCGATTAGCGCAATTCTGCCTGCCGACTACAATCCTCGCAAGGATCTCCAGCCTGGTGACGCTGAATACGAGAAGCTTAAGGCGAGCATCGAGAAGTTCGGTTACGTCGAGCTGGTCGTGGTGAACAAGCGCAATGACTACACAGCCATCTCCGGGCATCAACGCCTGAAAGTGCTCGCCGATCTAGGCATTCAAGAGATTGAGTGCGTGGTGGTGGATCTTGATGAGAATCAAGAAAAAGCCCTCAACATCGCCATGAACAAGATCAGTGGCGAATGGGATGAACCCAAGTTGGCCCTGTTGATTGCAGACCTGCAGACCGCCGATTTTGATGTCAACCTCACGGGCTTCGACACCGACGAAATCGAAGCCCTGCTGAGTCTCGGCGCTGAGCGCGAAGTCACCGATGACGGCTTCGACCTCAATGCTGCCTTGGAAGAAGCCGCGTTCGTGCAAGAAGGAGACCTGTGGACACTTGGCGAACACAAGCTCTTGTGTGGGGATGCCACTAAGGCCGAGGACGTGGAGCGGTTAATGGGTGGCAAGCAGGCCACCCTCGAAGCCGACGAAAACCGGCTGATGAACAAGCACTACACCAAAGGCCGCAACGGGCGGAAAATCAATAAGGTCATCATCCACCACAACGCAGGCAACCTCACCATCAAGTCCATCTGGGACGTGTGGCAGACCCGCCAAGCATCCGCCCACTACCAGGTCGACTCAGGCGGCCGGATCGGCCAGCTCGTCTGGGATCGCGACACCGCCTGGCATGCAGGCAACTGGGATGCCAACACCACCTCCATCGGTATCGAGCACGCCGACATCTCCTCCAAGCCCTGGCGTATCTCCGAGGCCTGCCTTGACAACTGTGCCCACCTCGTCGCGGCCATCTGCCACTACTACAAGCTCGGACGACCCGTGTGGGGCAAGAACGTGTTCGGCCACAAGCATTTCTCTGCCACCGAATGCCCGGCCTCGCTGGCAGGAAGCCAGCATGCGGCCTACATGGCACGCGCCCAGTACTGGTACGACCGCATGAGCGGCACCAAGCCCGCCCCGACACCACCGGCAAAGCCCACACCGCCCGCACCCAAGCCCTCTGTCAACATCGACGCTCTGGCTGATGCGGTCATCCGAGGCGAGTACGGCAACGGCGAGGAACGCAAACGCAAGCGCCGACTGGGAAGCAACTACGCCGCCGTGCAGAAACGCGTCAACGAGAAGCTCACCGGAGGAAACCCCAACAAGCCCTCCGTCAACATCGATGCCCTGGCTGATGCGGTGATCCGTGGAGACTATGGCAACGGTGAGGAACGCAAGCGCCGCCTCGGCGGCAACTACGCCGCTGTGCAGAAACGCGTCAACGAGAAGCTCGGCATCAGCTAACCCACGCGAAATCAACCCTTGGCCCCGTCATCACCTTCATCGAGGTGGTGGCGGGGCCTTTTCTGCGTTTGCGGAGCTGGTGTTTACCGCAGGTCGTCGAACGGGTCGATGACGGACTGCACTCCACAGCTCGGGCAGATGAACGCGATCCTGATGCCTTGACCTTCGCCTGCAGCAAACGGGTCAGGGACACAATCTGAGCCGCATTCTGAACAGGTTCGGTACGACTGGTCGTCGAGAAACACCGGGAGTTCAAAGTCGTCGCCAGTCATCTTCACCCGCCCTTGCTCTGTCGCGGTTCACACGTCGATCGGCCCGCATTGTGAATTGAGCAAAGAATAACTGCCTTATCTGAATAGAGGCGCAGATCCCAGCCACGGGTGCGAACGCGGCAGGGAGCATTGTTTCTGTTGTCCGGTTTCGTCTGGCGTGACCGGCGTATGGGCGACCACCTTTCGCCTCGTTGCCAGGAGGGCCTGCTCATGGCTCTGAACCAGACTGATCGCCATCACATCCAGATGATGCGCGCTGCGGGGGTTGCCTACTCTCGTATTGCCGCGCACCTGGATCTCAACGCCAACAGTGTCAAGACCTATTGTCTGCGACACGGCATCACCGTCGATCCTGCCGTTGAGCAGGTCACGGACCCAGTTGGAGTGTGGTGTTTGCACTGCTGCAAGCCAATCGAGCTCCGGCAAGGATCGAAGTTCTGCTCCACGGCCTGTCGACGAGCCTGGTGGGCCACCCACCGCAGAGTGGTCACCGAAGAACTGGTCTGCGCGAACTGCCACCGACAGGTCACTGTTGCTCGCACGAGCCAGGTGAAACGCAAGTACTGCTGCCACCCGTGCTACATCCAGCACCGCTTCAACACACGTGGCGGTAAACGATGAACATGGCAGCCGAGCTGACGGCTCATCGCCAGCTCACGCAGGTCAAGCAGCTTCTCGAACGCGGCATCCTCACCCCACGCGAAGCCATCACCGTCTGCCAGCGCCTCGACACCCCAGATGCGCCGCTAGCCGCCCTACAAAGAGCCTGTTTCGTTGACTATCTCGAGGGTTTGAGTGATGTATGGATACAACCTGAAACCCTGTCTGACTAGGAGAAATACCTTGAAGAGAATGGAGCAAATCACCCCGCCACCGATCAGCACTTCTCCGCTTGTGAAAGTGGCAGCGTATGCCCGCATCAGCATGGAAACCGAGCGCACACCGCTGAGTTTGTCCACCCAAGTTTCCTACTACCAGCAACTCATTCACGACACTCCTGGCTGGACGTTCGCCGGAGTGTTCGCCGATTCTGGAATCTCTGGAACCACCACGCATCGACCCCAGTTCCAAGAAATGCTGGCCCTTGCCCGGGAAGGGGCAATCGACCTGATCCTCACCAAGTCGATCTCGCGGTTCGCTCGCAACACCGTCGACCTGCTCGAAACCGTTCGCGAGCTGAAAGACCTCGGGGTGGAGGTGCGATTCGAAAAGGAGAACATCTCCTCAACCAGCGCTGACGGAGAACTCATGCTCACCCTGCTGGCGTCTTTCGCGCAGGCAGAATCGGAGCAAATCAGCCAAAACGTGAAGTGGCGCATTTGGAAAGGCTTCGAAGAAGGCAAAGCGAACGGCTTCCACTTGTACGGTTACACCGACTCCGCTGACGGCACCGACGTGCAGATCATCGAAGAAGAAGCAGCCGTGGTGCGTTGGATCTTCGCCCAGTACATGAAGAAGACCTCGTGCGAAAAGATGGCCGCGCAGCTCATCGCTGACGGTAGGGTTCCGCACCTGGCTGATAACAAGATGCCCGGCGAATGGGTCCGTCACATCCTGAAGAACCCGCACTACACCGGCGACCTCCTGTTGGGCCGTTGGTCGACTCCGGAAGGCAGGCCTGGACGAGCAGTACGCAACACCGGCCAGTTGCCGCAATACCTGGTGGAAAACGCGATCCCCGCGATCATCGACCGCGACACCTTCACCGCTGTACAAACCGAGATCGCACGCCGCCGTGAACTCGGGGCCCGGGCGAACTGGTCCATAGAAACTGTGGCGTTGACGTCGAAGATCAAATGCGTGTCCTGCGATTGCTCGTTTGTGCGCAACGTACGCAATCCGAAAACCCAAAACTCGATCTCCACCGAGCACTGGATCTGCACCGAACGCAAGAAAGGCCGCAAAACCGGATGCGGCACCTGCGAGATCTCTGACACGGCACTCAAAGGCTTCATCGCGCGAGTCCTGGGTATCGATACCTTCGACGAAGAGGTGTTCAACGAGCGTATCGATCACATCGACGTGCAGGGAAAAGACCATTACACGTTTCATTACACCGATGGCACCAGCAGCTCGCACACGTGGCGACCAAACCTGAAGAAGAGCTCGTGGACCCCAGCAAGAAAAGCCGCCTGGGGCGAACTCGTGCGTGCCCGCTGGGCCGAAGCCAAAAGGCTCGGGTTGGACAACCCACGGCAAGCACCAACACCACCAGAAGCATTGGTGAAGTACCGGGCCGTGGCCAAGGCAGAGGCTGAGCGCCTGCGCGCCGAGCGAGGCGAACGCTAAATGGCCCGCACCGTCACAGCAATCCCCGCCACCCGAGCTCTCCACACTGGTGCTCCACTTGGACAGACAACCCTGCGCAGGGTCGCCGGGTATGCCCGCGTGTCCACCGACCACGACGATCAGGTGACGTCCTACGAAGCCCAGGTCGACTACTACACCCGCTACATTAGCGATCACGCGGGCTGGCAGTTCGTGAAGGTCTATACCGATGAAGGCATCACAGGCACCTCAACCAAACACCGCGCTGGGTTCCAGCAGATGGTGATCGACGCGCTCGACGGCAAGATCGACCTGATCATCACCAAGAGCGTGTCCCGGTTCGCCCGCAACACCGTCGACTCGCTCACCACCGTTCGAGCCCTCAAAGACAAAGGCGTGGAGGTCTTCTTCGAGAAAGAAGGCATCTGGACCTTCGACGCCAAAGGCGAGCTCCTCATCACCATCATGAGCTCGCTGGCGCAAGAAGAAGCCCGCTCCATCTCAGAAAACGTCACCTGGGGGCACCGCAAACGCTTCGCCGACGGCAAGGTCACCGTCCCATATTCTCGGTTCCTCGGCTACGACAAAGGCGAAGACGGCAGCCTCGTCATCAACCCCGAGCAAGCCAAACTCGTGCGCCGGATCTACAACATGTACTTAGGTGGCATGTCCATCGGCACGATCGCCCGCACCCTCACCGACGAACCAGAGACCTTCACCGCCGCAGGCAACAAGACCTGGTATTACCGATCCATACGAGCGATTCTCACCAACGAGAAATACAAGGGTGACGCTCTCCTGCAGAAGTCGTACGTCGCTGACTACCTGACGAAACGTCAAGTCATCAACCAAGGCGAAGTACCCCAGTACTACGTCACCGCCAGCCATGAGGCGATCATCAGCCCGGCAGTGTGGGACTTCGTCCAAGCCGAAATAGCTAAAGGGGCTAGAGATCAGCGAACCCAGCATCGCACCCGGCCCTTCTCATCGACCTTGGAGTGCAGCCAGTGCGGGCACTTCTTCGGCTCGAAAACCTGGCACGCGGGCAGTAAGTACGAAAAGGTCATCTGGCGGTGCGGCCACAAATACGCAGGCCAGGAAAAATGCGCCACCGGGCACATCAGCGATCAACGACTCAAGTACATGTTCCTCGAGGCTATCCGCCTCCGCTTCGGCTCACCTGCCGATGACACCGTCAACCACGCCGTACTCGACGCGCTCGACACCAGCGACCTCGAAGTCGAAGCAGCCGGACTGATCGCCCAGATCGACCAGGTAGCGAAAAAGCTCGAATCACTAATCACCCACAACGCACGCGTCGCGCAAGACCAACAGGTTTACGAGAAGGCGTTCAACGCTAGCCACGAACAGCACCAGGCGCTGTTAGCTGAGCACGCTGCCGTGGTCGACGAAATCCACAACAAGCACAACCGACTAGCCGCCTACCACTACTACAGGCAAGAGACCGCCAACCTTGAACTTGAACAGTTGGCCTTCAACCCATACCTCTGCGTAGCTTTGCTCGACAAAGGCACCGTTAACATCGACGGTACGGTGACTTTCCACTTCCGCGACGGCAGCACCCAAGTAGTAGCCATCAAGGCGGACATTGGGCAGGCGCCAGGGTGTGATTAGAGTTGCCACTCCTTAATCAAGATCTCCAAAAGCTCTTTCTGACGTCGCTCGATAACACTCGGAGTCCACACCGGTTCTCCAAGTACCTGCGTGGTGAGTGCGAACACCGCCACGCCTTTCCCCGACTTGAAGTACCTCTCCTTCTTAACATCGAAGTCATAATTGCAAGCACTGGAGTTTTTCCGGCGATTGAGCAGCAGTAGGTTCCCAAGACGATGTGTCCATACTTTTGCTTCGCAGAAAATGACGGGCTCGATGGTGCTGGTTTTGGACAGGTCATCGGAATAGACCGTGCCGCGCAGTGCGTGGGCTTTGCCCTCGACCCGGTGTGCGGGTAGGACGTTTTTTCGTGCTGCCAGCCAAGCTGGTTGCCCGTTAGACGCAACTCCACGGCTTTTGGCACGGCGGGATCGGTGAAGTCCCACGATAGGGATGCTGATTCTCCGCCGATCTCAAGATCGGCCCTCACATTGGTTTTAGCGACGAAGCTGGGGTCACATGACGTTTTCGTGACGGTCGCTGCCTGCCCGTCGATTATCACCTCGCTTTGAGTCTTGGCGAATAGAGCATCGAGTGGCTCGAGCTGAGCTTTGCGCTCAGGGCTCGGTGCGTACTGGCCGTTGGCTACCGACTGATACGGGTCGTCGCGATGATGGCTCTCGTCAGACGTGCAGTCGATCTCCGCTTGGATTTCCATAGCCTTGAGTTCGGCCGCACCGTCGCCGCTGATTTCACGCACGGAGGCCTCGATCCGCCAGCGGTCTGCGTCAACACTCACGAGCGGGTCACGTCCAAAGTAGTCGCCTCCCCAGGAGTGCAGGGTGTTGCCGGCTCGCCATATCACATCCTTGACGGCGCCATCGGCAACCTTGACGGTGAGCAACGACTGCGGCTGATCCGGTGTTTCGAATGACATCGTTGATTCCCCGTCGATCGTGGCGCACGCGGCAGATGTCAGGGGCTTATCCGTGCTGTCAACGCTGAGCTTTGCGCTGATGGAAGGAGCTGAGGTGTTCGGGGGGTGATGTCGTGGCAGGCGAGGCCGAACTCTCAGGTGCGGTCTCGTCGCCACAACCGGCGAGCGTAGCTGCAAAAACCAGAGCCATTGCTGCACAGCGTTTCTTGATGCCATCCTTTCAACCCGGCGGTGAGCTGGGTCACGTAGGCTAGGGCGTTGAATCTACCGTAGGGCTTGGCGGGAGCACTAGCGCACGCGCCAAGCGCTGGCGGCCTGCTGCTGGCGCCAGTATGCGGCGAAGCGGCCATCAAGGGCGAGCAGGTCCTCGATGCTGCCGTCCTCGATGACGCGGCCGGCATCGAAGAAGATGACGCGGTCGGCCTGGCGGATGGAGGACAGGCGGTGCGCGACGATGATGCGGGTGCGGGGCGTGGTCTCCGAGCTCAGGGCAGCGGCGACGGCGCGTTCGTTTTCGGTATCGAGCGCGCTGGTGGCCTCATCGACTAGCAGCACGGGGGCGCAGCTGAGCAGGGCGCGGGCGATCGAGACGCGCTGGCGCTGCCCGCCCGATAGCAGCGTGCCACCGTCGCCGACCATTGTGGCCATGCCGTCGGTGAGTTGCGCGGCAACGGCATCCACGCGCGCGAGTGCGGTGGCGCGCTCGATCTGCTCGCCGGTGGCGTGGGGATTACCGATGGAGATGTTGTCCAGCAGTGTGCCGTCAAACAGGTACGGGTCTTGGAAGATGACGGCGATGAGGGCGCGGCGGGCGGCGGGAGTGAGCTCGGCGAGGTCCGTGCCCTGGATACGGATGCTTCCGGAGGTGGGCTGGTGGAGCCCGGCCAGCAGGAACAGCAGGGTGGATTTGCCCGAGCCAGAAGGCCCGACGATCGCGGTTGTGGTGCCCGGCTGGAAGGTGAGGTTCAGGCCGTCAAGCACGGGGCGCTCGCGCGTGGCGTCATAACCGAAGGTGACGTCGGCGACCTCGATCTGGGGAGCGGTTGAGAGGGTTGGTGTCGCGGTTCCGGGGTGCTCGCGCGGTGCGGCAAGCACGGTGTGGATGGTGCGCAGTGCGTTCGTGGTCAGTTGCAAGCCGGCGGTGATATCGGCCACGAGCGCCAGGGGCTCCAAGAAGCGGACGATGACGACGATGAGCGCGATCGCGGCGGCGGGGGAAACCTCGCCGGTGACGGCGCGGCTGACCGCGAGGGCGCCGAGCGCAATGAGGGCGAGCTGGGTCAGCAGAGTGAAAACCAGCTGCTCGGGCGCGCGGTAGGCGAGCAGTCGACTCATCGCATGAGTGTGCGCGGCAAGTGCCTGGCCGACATGGCTGCTCTCGGTATCGACGCGGCGGGCGGAGCGCAACGCCTGCTGGGTGCGGGCGAACTCCAGGAGGCGCTCGGACAGCTGGGCGTGGGCGCGATCCGCGGCGGCGTCGGCGCTGCGCGCCAGGCGCATCGAGAGGACGAGGGCGCCAAGCAGCAGCGGCAGGAACGCCAGCGCTGCAGCGCCGAGCGTCGGAGAAAACCACAGCAGGCCGATGCCGATCGCGGCCGGAAGAATAAGGGCGTTCAGCAGCGGCGTCACCAGGTAGGCGATCAACCCGACGAGTTCGGGACCGGTGGCAGCGACCGCCTGACGCGTGGTGGCCAGGTTATCGCCGGTCAGCCACTGCAATCGGATGGTGGTGATGCGCTCGGCGACGGTGTGCTGAGCGTGATCCAGCAGCACGAAGCCAACAGCGTAGGCGTGGCGGGCCGCGGCGCTATCGCACCCCCAGCCAAGCGCCGTAGCGATCGCGATCATGGCCAGAGGGCGCCAGGCATCACCCGGCTGCGAGCTGAACAGGGCCGAGATGAGCGGAATGAGGGCGAGCGCCGCTGCGGCGCGTAGCGCGATACTTAGCGCCGTGAGCGCCAGGTAGGGGGTGATATGGCGGCGCTGGGCCGGTGGCAGCAGGTTAATGAGCGTGCGGATCATGAGGTGGCCTTCGTCTCGGCGGCTGCCCAGAGTTCGGCGTAGCGACCGCCGCGTGCGAGCAGTTCCTCGTGCCGACCCTGCTCGATGATCTGGCCGCCATCGAGCACAACGATGGTATCGACGCCAGTGATGGTGTGCAGGCGGTGAGCGATGAGCAGCACGGTGCGTCCGGCGGTCAGGCGGCTGACCGCCTGCTGGACGAGGTATTCGGATTCGGGGTCGGAAAATGCCGTCGCCTCGTCCAGCACGAGGATTGGGCAGTCGGCCAGCAGCGCACGGGCGATGGTGATGCGCTGGCGTTCACCGCCGGATAGGGCGATGTCAGCGCCCAGGATCGTGTCATAGCCGTCCGGTAGGGCGAGGATGCGCTCGTGAATGTGAGCGGCGCGGGCAGCCTGCTCCACCTCGTGCCGACTGGCATCCGGGCGGGCGAGCGCGATGTTCTCGTGGGCGCTGGCGCGCACCAGTTGCGGATTCTGGAAGACGAAGCCAACCCGCGAATACAGCTGTGATGCCTCGAGCGTACGAAGATCGTGGCCGCCGATGCGGATTGCGCCGTCGGTCACGTCGTAGAACCGGGCAAGCAGGCTCGCCAGGGTGGATTTACCCGCACCGGACGGGCCCACGAGCGCAGTGATGGTACCGGGCGCCAGGCGCAGCGAGACGCCCGACAGCACGGGGGTAGACGCGTCGTAGCCAAAGCTCACATCATCGAACTCGACGAGACCAGCGGGCCTCGGCGCGCTCGCCGCATGCTCGACCTCAGGCAGCGTGGACAGCTGCTCCTGGTCGAGCATGACCTGGATTCGGCGTGCCGCGAGCATACCGTCGCGCAGCGCCTGCAGACCGTAGCCGACGCCCAGTAGCCGCGCACCGAACGTCGTGCCAAGAAAGAGGAAGGGCAGCAGCGAGATCGGATCCATCATGCCCGCGGTGATGAGCGCGGTGCCCACCACGCAGCTGAGGAACAGGAACGTCGCGGGGCGCGTGACCAGATCGATGAAGGTTTTGCGGCCGCTGAGCGGCTGCTGCCAGGATCGCAGGAAATCGAGGTAGTCTCGCAGGCTCCGGGTGAAGGGCGCGGCGGCTGCACCCCCGAAGACGCGTACGACGGCCTGCCCCTGCAGGTAGGCGTCAGCAGCGCTGGCCATCTGCTGGCGCCACTGCGGCGCCTGCACTACGCGCGGGCCCGACTGCGTCATCATGATGTACATGCCGATCAGGTAGGCGAGCACCGGCAGCAGCAGGGTGAGCGCCACCCGCCAGTCGATCACGAACAGGTAGCCCAAGACGGCCACAGGCGCGACGATGGCGCCGACCGCATCGGGCACCGCATGCGTGATGAGGTAGTGCATCGCCAGCGGATCATCGTGCACCAGCTGCTTGATGTGCGCCGCGCTGCGGGTATCGAAAAACCCGAGGGGCACGCGTCCGAGCGTCATCAGCAGTCGGGTGCGCAGGTCCTGACTGACGCGCGCATCGACGATGTGCAGCCAGGTCATCAGCCCGGTCGTGAGTAGCGCGCCCGCGATAAGGACCAGGCCGGCCCACCAGCCCAGGCGGATGAGCGCGTCGGTGCCGGCGCCGACGAGCAGCAGCCGGGCGAGTTCGACGAGCAGGACGTAGGGGGCCAGCTGCGCGAGTGTGGCCAGCGCTTGCACGATCGCCGCCAGGATGAAGGTTGTGCGCAGCGGGGCGAGCAGGCGCCGACCGGCCTCAGCCCGCCACGTCCCGCTGATAGGCGCAGCCTCGCCGGCCGCAGGTACCTGCGCGGCGGCAGCCTCGGGCAGATCCTTGGGGCGTTTTTTGCCGAATGCCCGCCCATAACACCAGTAGGCGCGGGCTTGGATTTCGGACTTCGGGAAGCCAAAATCGTTCATCAGGCGGCGACGCACATATTTCAAGCTGTCGGACTCACACGCCACCCACGCGCTCCAGTTCGACCAGTCCCGCGCAGCCAGTCCCGCCGCCAGGCTCGCCTCATCGACGCGCGGCACCCAATGCACTCGCGCGCGCGGATGCGTGCGGATTTCCAGCATGTGGTCATCGAGCGTGTGCTCTTCCAGGTACAGTTCGACCGGCAGCTCGGATGGAAGCACCTCGAGGATTGAATTGATGGCGGGCAGCGACGCGGCATCACCAATGACGAGGTATCCGTCGGGTAGTTCCTCGGGCAGGACGAAACCCGTCGAGCCGAGCGTAGTGACCGCGATGGTATCGCCCGGCTGTGCCTGGCTTGCCCAGCTGGAGGCCGGCCCGGCAGGTTCGTGCAGCACCACGTCGATCGCGAACTCACCGGTATCCGGGTCGGCCTCGACGATGGTGTAGCCGCGCTGATGTTCCTGGTCGCTGCCGTCCGGATCGGGGAACCAGAACCGCAGCCAGGCCGTGGGCGCGAGAACGACCTCGGCAAGCAGACTTGCACTCACCAGGTGGATTCGCACGAAATGCGGGGCGAGGTAGGTCACGGCCGTGACTGTTGCGCTGTGGTCGCGCGCTCCAAATCCGCGCGTCAGCACGCCCTCAAAACCCCGTTTCGCCATGTGCATTCCCTCCTGCGCCGCGCCACAAATTCACAAATTAAGGTAATCCTAACCTAAGTCGAGGGCGGGGTGCAATGCGTCGGCGCGGCGCCTAGGGCTGCAGGCTCGCCACCAGCTCGCGCACCCGAGCCTGAATCTCGTCGCGGATCACGCGCACGGTGGCAAGGTCCTGCCCAGCCGGATCGGCCAGCTGCCAATCCTCATAGCGCGTGCCGGGAAAACGGACACGCATCGCCGCAGCCCATCGTGATGACGACGTCGGAGGATTGCACGTCCTCGGCCACCAGCACCCTCGGGCGCGCCGCGGCCAGATCGATCCCGACCTCCGCCATCGCCTCTCGTACCACGGGGTTGATCGAATCAGCGGGGGCGGAGCCCGCGGAGCGGACCTCAATACGTCCGCCGGACAGCGTCTTGGCAAAGGCCGCCGCCATCTGGGAGCGGCCTGCATTGTGAACGCACACAAACATGATCGTGGGTCGGGTCATAGCCCCACTGAACCGCAGGCGTGGGCAATGGCCAAGGCAGGGTCTAGCCTGGAAGGGTGAGCCTATGGCGCGACAAGCAGCAAGCCCGGGCGGCCGAGGTGCCGCCCTGGCTACTCACCGTCCTTGCCATGCTTTCGGTCCAACTCTCGGGAGCCTTCGCCGTTGGCTTGAGCAACGACGTCGGGCCGCGCGGGGCTGCCTGGCTGCGCGTGGCCGCCGGCGCCGTCCTCATCCTGGCGATCGCGCGCCCGCGCCTGCGCGGTGTGACCTGGCGTGACGCCGGTCTCGTCACCGCCCTCGGCGTCACCACCGGCTCGCTAACTTTCTTCTTTTTGCCGCAATCCAGCGCATCTAACTCGGCACCGCCGTGGCTCTGGAATTCCTCGGCCCACTCGTCCTTGCCGCGCTCACAAGCACCTCGCGGCGCGCCCTTTCCTATCCCGCCCTCGCCATGATCGGCGTCGTCTTACTGACCCGGCCCTGGATCGGTAACGTCGACGTCGTCGGCATCCTGTTCGCCCTCGGCTCCGGGCTCGGGTGGGCGCTGTATATCGTCTTAACCCAACGCGTCGGTGATCGGTTTTCCGGCATCAGCGCCCTCGCCTACACCATCCCGATCGTCGCCATCGCCTACGCGCCCATCGGGCTACCCGAGGCGCTGCCGTACCTGTCCCTGCCGGTCATCGCCACGGCGCTCGGGCTCGCACTCCTGATGCCGGTCATCCCTCTCGCCTTCGAAATCGTCGCGCTGCGTGCCATGGCCCCGGCCGCCTTCGGCACCCTCATGTGCTGGAGCCCGCGATCAGCGTGCTTATCGGCGCGATCGTCCTCGCCCAAGTACCGCTGCCAATCCAGGTCCTTGGCATCGTGCTCGTCGTCGCCGCCGGAATCGGCTCGGAGCGCTTCGCCGCCCGCGATGTGTCGCCCACGCCCATCACGTGGCCGGAGAGCGACGAAGCCTAGGTCAGCAGGGCCCGCACCTTCGCGTCGGTCGCCTTACCCGAGATGACCGTGCCCTTTTCAAACAGCTCGATCACCCGCGGATTGATATAGGAATCGCGCGCGATCGCCGGCGTATTGTGTAGCCACTCGGCCGTCGTCTTGATCGCCGCCGTCACGGCCCCGGGAGAGGTATCGCCCGCCTTGGCCGCGCGCGACAGGGCCTGCGCCGCGACGGCAGCGAACAGACAATCGCGACCAGTTCCTAGTGGCCCTAGGACTCTCCTCTCGTCACCCGGGCAGTTAGACACGTTGAATAAAGTCATGAGCTTTCCGGCAACCGTTCTGCGCGTTCTCGTCGCCTCCCCATCCGACGTACCCGATGCCCGAGATGCAGTCGAGGGCGCTCTGCACTCATGGAATCGACTCCACGCGACGACTCGGAATGTAGTCTTACTGCCGTGGCAGTGGGAGACCAATTCTGTACCGCTGCTCGGAGGTCACTCTCAGGAGATCATCAACACCCAGGGAGTCGACGGAGCCGACATCGTGGTCGCGCTCTTCGGCAGCCGACTCGGCTCACCAACACCAGATGCAGTGTCGGGAACAGTTGAAGAGATTGAGCGAGCAGTAAACAGCGGGAAACCGGTACACCTGTTTTTCTCAAGAGCCCCACTGCCTCATGACGTCGATACTGCGCAACTCGAGGGTCTCCGAAATTTCAAGAATGAAATCAAGGAGCGGGGACTGCTCGGAGAATTCGATGACATCCGCCAACTGGAGAACCAAGTCTGGGCTGCCGTCGAGCATGACCTAGTCAAAATCGATCTCTCCGTGGTCGGGGTGCGCCATGAGCCGCTCGGCGTCCGCTTCCGCGTCGAGTCAAAGAGCGAGCGACACGAAAAGGAAATTGACAAGCGCGGCAAGATCAAATAGGAAACGAAACACTGGTTTGAGGTTACCAATACTGGTGATCTCGCTGCTGAAGCGGTGACCTTCGAAGGCCAAGCCGCATCGGGCCTTATGAGACTCCTTGTGGATGATCAGCCAATCACGCTGGAACCTGGGGTCATCTGGAAAGTGCCAGTCTCGTATTCGATGGGCACCGCAGGCACAAAGCTAACCGTTCACTGGGTCGAAGATAATGAAAAACAGTCGAAGACTTTCGACGTCCAATGAAGCGCGATGAGGTTACCCTCGTTTAGTGGACACCCTATTTGTACGGATCTTGTGTCCGTAAGAGAGGATGTTCATTGTGAGTCAACAGCGCAAGAAGTACACGCCTGAGTACCGGCGTGAGGCCGCGAACCTGGTAATCGAGTCAGAGCGACCGATCGCTCATGTGGCTAAGGAAATCGGTGTTTCCGCCGGGCTTTTGGGCCGGTGGGTCAAACTCGAGCGTGAGCGCCGAGGATCCTCCGATGGGATGAGCGAGGCTGATCTTCGTGCTGAGAATGCTCGTCTGCGCC
>NZ_KV813938.1:0-380 GCF_001813755.1 Corynebacterium sp. HMSC074H12 | reverse complement strand
CTATCCGACGATCGAGGAGACACACCGACTCTTTGATAGGCGTTCCAACCTGCGCATCATCGCTCAGACCCACACCGGAAGCCACTACCTGGAAACGCTTCGCTACCAGCGCAGTTTCTTCGATGGGCGGCGCCGCGAAGCGGCGGCAGCGGGCTTCGACCAGGTTTTCCGCCGCCTCTGGACCTTCCAGTTCGCTCTCCGCGAGGCGCTGTTCACCTTAGGAATGCTGGATGCCGTGCACGTGGTGGCGACGCACCGCAACCGCGGAGGCCGCCGTTAGCGGTCTACACTGGGCGGCGCCAGAAGCACAACCACTTTGCGGCCCGGAGGGAAAGAACATGGCAGACCGCACAGGAATTATCGCGCACCGAGGGTATAAC
>NZ_KV813937.1:0-347 GCF_001813755.1 Corynebacterium sp. HMSC074H12 | reverse complement strand
GGGTTCAGTTCTCATTACCCCTGATAGACTTCTTCACACTAGGCGAAGACACGGAGGCAAGCTGGGGTTCAGTTCTCATTACCCCTGATAGACTTCCGCGGGCGTGTTGGAGTAGTTGGCCAGCGCTGGGGTTCAGTTCTCATTACCCCTGATAGACTTCCCTATCCCCAGGGGTCGGCTACCAATTGGCTGGGGTTCAATTCTCATTACCCCTGATAGACTTCCGCGAAACCCAACGAGCAACCCACCAAGGCTGGGGTTCAGTTCTCATTACCCCTGATAGACTTCCGCTGAGGGGCGCTATCAGCAAGGGGTAGCTGGGGTTCAGTTCTCATTACCCCTGATAG
>NZ_KV813936.1:0-551 GCF_001813755.1 Corynebacterium sp. HMSC074H12 | reverse complement strand
TAAATGCTTGTGAGGTGTACACACTGCCGTGATCGGAATGGAAAATTGCCCCAGTAAGGTTTCCGCGGACTTTTCTGGCATGAGATAAAGCTTCGATAACCAGCGATACCCGCATGTGATCGGCGAGTGCATGGCCGACAAGTTTGCGCGAGTAGACGTCGATGACCGTGGCCAGGTACATGTTCTTGCCGCCCTTACACGGCAGGTACGTAATGTCGCCTACATAGACGTGGTTCGGCCTGTCAGCGGTGAATTTACGGCCTACTAAGTCTGGCATGACTCGGTGGCCAGGCTTGCGCCTGGTGGTGATGCATCGACGCCGTTTGCTGAAGCCTTTCAGTCCCATGGATTTCATGATGCGTGCGACCTTCTTGTGATTTATCGGAGGAAAGTCCGTATCGTCGTTGAGACTTGCAGCGATGCGTTTAGCACCATAAAGCCCGTGCTCATCATCGAAGATGGTCTTGATTCGTGCACCAATAAGGGCATCGGAACACATCTTTAACCTGCGTTCTTGGCGGGTGTTGACCCATTTGTAGAACGAGGAGCGA
>NZ_KV813935.1:0-347 GCF_001813755.1 Corynebacterium sp. HMSC074H12 | reverse complement strand
GTCAGTGACATAGGCCCCACGCTTATGCGAAACCCGGTGGGTTGCCACGGTTGTCCCCTGGTCAAAGACGGTCAAGACTTGCCCGGTGATGCGCACATCGACAGTGCGGCCAACAAGCTGATGCGGGACGGAGTAGCGCACCGTTGCAACCGTGATATGGAAATCAGGGGCTACTTTCGCACGCTTCCACTCGGTGTGCTGCCACGGGGTTGCCGGCAGATCGGCAAGCAGACGCTGTTCGTGTGCTTCAAAGAGATCCCTGCGGCTTGACTGCTGACTGCGAAACGGCACGGAGGTGTTGATCGCGTCGACCAAGCCCACAATCTTTCCGTTGAGCTCGTCCAAGT
>NZ_KV813934.1:0-501 GCF_001813755.1 Corynebacterium sp. HMSC074H12 | reverse complement strand
CCTGGGCGGCAAGACCGGTCAGGTCGGTTTCATAACCTTTAATTCCGGCAAGGGCTCGGTGCTTGGCAGCAAGAGCATAGTTGACCTTCTTGTTCGGGGCGGAAAGATCGATATAGCGGTTACGCTTGATAGCGATATCGCCGTCAACAGCCCGTTTAGCTTTTGCGACTTGCTCGCTGATTCCACGCAGGCTGCGCCTAGCCCGATCGTGAGAGTACTGGTAATGCGTCACCGAATTCGGGGTTGTGTGTTTGCGCCCATCACTTGCCGAGGCTTGCGTCCAGATCTGGCCGTGGGTGTAGTCTTCACCGGGATTTTCCCGCCGCCAGGTTTCAATTACCTCAGGCACGGTGGGGGTCTTCACCGACAAGATGTAGTGCAAGCCTGCGTCGATGAGTGCTTGTTTGTTCGCCGCGGAGAACATGCCCGCATCAGCAACGACGGTGACCTCGTCGAGTTGGTAGGCATCTTGGAACCGTGTGATCATCGGCAGCATCGTGT
>NZ_KV813933.1:0-667 GCF_001813755.1 Corynebacterium sp. HMSC074H12 | reverse complement strand
GGGTCTTCGGGTTGGAGGACTGCCAGTTCGGCGGCGAGCATGTCGGTGCGGTAGAACCGTGCGGAGTAGTCTTTGCGGCATGCTGCTGTGATCAGGGCTTGGGCGAGGTAGGTTTTGCCGACTGAGGATTTGCCCAGGATGACAATGTTTTGGCCCAGGTGGCACCATTGTCCGTGAGCGAGTCTGCTGACTTGCTCGGGGTTGATGTTGCGGTCAGGCGTGCAGACCACGTTTTCAAGGCAAGCATCAAGGTTCGGCGATCGGGATGCTTTCAGCAGTTTGTTGATGCGTCGCTCGCGCCTGGCCGCGACTTCTTTATCAAGTGCGTAGAGCACCTTTTGGGAAAACGTCCATGTGTCGAATGCGGGATCGTTGGCGATGTCGATGACGCTTCTGCCAAAGGCTGTCATCCGCAGCGCGGTGAAGTCGGGCAGGACGGATTCGTCAAGGAAGCGATCTGTTGGCGGGGTTGGTGATGACAAGGGGTTTAGTTTCCTTTCTTTGCGAGGTTGTCCATGCTGAACTGGTCTGCACCGCCGAGAAACGCGCCGGTGGTATCCCGGTCAGCGGCTACAGGCTGGGCGGTTGTGGTGCTACGCGGGGCCTGGTCTAATCCGCGGGGCCGAGTGGCGTGTTCTTTGCGTATGGCGGCCATCATGTTTTTGAC
>NZ_KV813932.1:0-4561 GCF_001813755.1 Corynebacterium sp. HMSC074H12 | reverse complement strand
TCGAAGGACGCGACGGTACCTGCCGGGTCGGCGGCTGTGGCGAGCCTGCTTTTCTCAGCCAGTTGGATCACCGACACAACTGGGCCGAAGGCGGGCCAACCCACCCGAAGAACCTGGTTTTCGCCTGTCGATCATGGTGGTGATGGTGCACAGAATTATGAACGCAAGGGCCCACCAACTACCTGCTCGCGAAGACTGTTCTTGTCCACCGGGAACTGTCTTATTTCCGTCTTCCCGTAGGGGACTATTTTTACTTTGGCTCAAAATGCACCAAAGGTATTATCCTCAACCGCCAAAATGTTACTTCCAGGTAAGAAATAGTCCCTATTTATAGATAGCTCCTGGCGGTTAATCCTGTCATCCTGGCTCTCGTCGAGCTGCAACTCTCGCATAGCGTGGTTGCTAAGGAGGTGTGCCCAATTGGATTACAAGTACCTACACACTTGATCGGTGCTGCACGTTTCAGGGTCCGGGTGTGCGGCGTCCTGTCTGAGGTCCGCGATAGTGTCGCGCAGCACGGAGAGCTGCGCGATCTGCTGCTCGATCTCAGCGAGGCGCACGTCAAGCAGGTCGCGCACGTGCTCGCAGGGCGCCTGGCCGCCGTCGCGGATGTCGAGGATCTGGCGGATCTGGGCGAGGGTCAGCCCGGCGGCCTGGCCCCGGTGGATGAACCCGACCCGACCCACGGCATCCTCGGCGTAGTCCCGATAGCCGGAGGCCAATCGCTCGGCCGGAGGGAGCAGCCCCGACTCCTCGTAGAACCGCAGGGTCTTGGTCGTGGTTCCGGTTGCTTCCGCAAGCTGTCCGATCCTCATGTTCGCCGATTCCCCTTCCAATGGCCACCACACTTGACCTTCCATTGTACTGGAAGGTTCACAATGGTTCCATAGGAACTTTTGAACCACAGGGAAGAGACATCTGGAATGACAAACGAAAAGTTCGATCTGGCGATTATTGGTTCCGGCGGCGGAGCGTTTGCGGCCGCGATCCGGGCCACCGGACTGGGCAAGCGCGTCGTGATGGTGGAGCGCGGCACCGTGGGCGGGACATGCGTGAACACGGGCTGCGTCCCGTCGAAGGCGCTCCTGGCTGCCGCGGAGGCCCGCCACGTGGCGTTGGATTCGGCCCGCTTCCCTGGGGTGGCGGCCTCGGCGGGCCCGGTGGACATGCCGGCCCTGATTCAGGGCAAGGCCGCGCTGGTTGAAAGCATGCGCACGGAGAAGTACGTCGATCTGGCCGCGGACTACGGGTGGACGATGATCTCGGGGGACGCGTCGTTCACCGGAACCCAGGACGCACCGCTGCTCCGGGTGATCTCCCCGGATGGTGCAGTGAGAACGATCGAGGCCGGGCACTACCTCGTGGCCACTGGCTCCGCACCCTACGTGCCGCCCGTTCCCGGACTGGCCGAGGCCGGGTACCTGACCTCGACGACGGCGATGGAACTGGACGAGGTGCCCGAATCAATGCTGATCCTGGGCGGAGGCTATGTTGCCCTGGAGATGGCACAGCTTTTCTCCCGGCTGGGCTCCCGGGTGACCATGCTGGTCCGTTCCCGGTTGGCCTCGCAGGAGGAACCGGAGGCATCCAAGGCGTTGGCGGGGGTGTTCACCGACGAGGGGATCCGGGTGGTCCGGCGGGCCATGGCCGACTCCGTGGCCTCCGGCCCGGACGGGGTCTCGGTGACGGCAAACGTGGCCGGGGGCGAGGAGGTGTTCCGCGCTTCCCGCATCCTCGTGGCACTGGGCCGCCGCCCGGTGACCGAGGGACTGGACCTTGACGCCGTCGGGGTGAAGACCGGCGCATCCGGCGAGATCGTGGTCGATTCCCGCCTGGCCACGTCCAACCCGCGGGTTTGGGCCGCCGGGGACGCGACCGGCCATCGGGAGTTCGTTTACGTCGCAGCGGCCCACGGCGCCTTGGCCGTGGACAATGCGTTCACCGATGCCCTGGCCGAGGTCGACTACCGGCACCTGCCCCGGGTCACCTTCACCAGTCCCGCCATCGGGGCGGTCGGGATGACGGAAAAGGAAGCTGTCGCCGCCGGGATCAGCTGCGAGTGCCGGGTCCTCCCCCTGGAGTACGTGCCGCGAGCCGTGGTCAACCGCGACACCCGCGGCTTCATCAAGGTTGTCGCGGACCGCGACACCGGACGGATCCTGGGCCTCTCCGCGGTGGCCAAGGACGCCGGGGAAATCGCCGCCGCCGGCGTCTACATCCTCGAAGCGGGCATGACCACCGCGCAGGTCGCCGCCGCCTGGAGCCCCTACCTGACGATGGCCGAGGGCATCAGGATCGCCGCCAAGGCCTTCACCACCGACGTCTCCGAGCTCTCCTGCTGCGCCTGAGCTCCAGCCCCCACTACCGAAGCAAAGGAATGCCCTGACCGCCACCGACCAGGCCCTCACCTATCTGTTGTCCCCGAGCACCACCGCACCGACCACGGCACCGCCTGAGTCCCCATCCCCATTCCTGGAAGGAACCACCAGACACCATGACATACCCGAGATCCCGCCGTTCTCTGTCCGTTCCCCGGCCCAGGCACCTCGCCTCCGCCCTGTTTCTGGCAGCGGTCATGGCACTGACAACCGCCTGCGCCAGCTCACCGGGCGGCCCGTCGGCCGCGCCAGGCGGTTCGTCGCCCGACGCGGCCGGTGCCGTTGCTGTTACGGTCTCCGACATTGACGGCACTACCCGGACCATCCCGGACGGTAAGCCCGCAGCACTGTTCTTCTTCTCTGCCGGATGCGGTGAGTGTGCGGAAGGGGCCGATTCCCTGAACAAGGCCTCCACGGCCCTGGGAAGCTCGGCCGACTACCTCCTGGTGGACGTGGACCCCCGAGAACCGAAGGAGACCATCAACGGATTCCGCGATTACATCAAGGCCCCTGAGCTCCCTGCCGTCATCGACACCGAGGCCACACTGACCACCCGGTACAAGGTCACCTCCATAAGCACCCTGGTGGTGGTCGACGCGAAGGGCGACGTTACCTTCCGGGCCACCGACCCGTCTGCGGAAAAGATCCAAGAAGAACTCACCAAGGCCGGTGCCCAATGACAGCCCTGCTTGCCCTGGCCTTCGCCGCTGGAATGATTGCCCCGGTCAATCCCTGCGGTTTCGCCCTCCTGCCCGCCTGGATAGCCCAGACCATCGGGGACGCCCGGACGCGCCCGCTCGCGCTGCGTCTGGCCCACGGGCTCCGGGCCGGGCTCGCGCTCAGCCTCGGCTTCGCCGGGACCCTGGCAGCCTTCGGGCTGATCGTCAGCGCGGGCGCCAGGACCCTGATCAGCGCAGCGCCCTGGCTGGGAATGGCCACCGGGGTGATCCTTCTCCTGCTGGGCCTGGCCATGCTCACCGGACTCACACCACGGCTCCGTCTGCCGGCCTGGGCCACGAAACCCCGCACACAAGAAGCCGCAGGGGCAGGTCACAAAACCGGGCGCATGGTGGCCTTCGGGATCGGATACGCCGCAGCATCCCTCGGCTGCACCCTCGGGGTGCTCCTGGCCGTGATCGCCCAAGCCCAGGCCGTCGCCAGCTACGCCGGGCTGCTCGCGGTCTTCGCCGCCTACGCCGCAGGCTCGGCCACTGTCCTGATGCTCGTTTCGGCAGGCACGGCCATCGCCGGGGCCGCCCTCGGGCGAAGAATCACCGGCCTGGCCAAGCACAGCAACCGCATCGCCGCCTTCATCCTCACCATAACCGGCGCCTACCTCAGCTGGTATTGGTATCCCGCCGCCACCGGCGGAACCGCACAGGCCAACAGCCTCGCCGTATGGTCAGCCGCCGCCAGCGCCTGGATCAGCGACAACAGCACCCTGATCGCAGCCCTCGCCGCAGCCGTGGTGCTCGTATCGGCATTGGCCGCCCTCAACCGGCGCAGGAGACTGCGCATCAGACAGGGAACGCCGCCCACAGGCGAGGGCCCCGGGCAAAGCGGGGAACCCGACTGCTGCACACCAACTCCGGACAACAACTCGACCGAGGACCGGCCAGGCACGATCCCGTAGCTGGCCGAGGACTCCCAAAAAGCAAGGGGGAGAGGGAACCTTGCCCATCTTCTGGCAAACGAGGCGCCCGCCTATCAGGACAGGTTGGTACAGCGGCATCAGGCCGGAAGTCAATTCGTGCAGAGGACTTCGGGCAATCCGTCAGGAGCCCTCTGTACCGCCCCCGCAATGATGGGAACGTCAGTGTGGTGGACTTCGGAAAGCCACAGTGACACCCACTAGTTGTACTCGACCTTGACGTTGGTGGCACTTTCGGTCTTGTGAAATAGCTAGGCCTCCTGGCTTAGTGGAGCTGTGTTATGTCCAAAAACCCTATGGACATAACATGGTTAGTGTTTGTGCTGATGGTGTCTATATTTCTCGGGGTAGAAGCGGGGTGTAGTGGTTGAGGAGGTTGCCTAAAAGCCCATGGCCTCAAGGGTAGAGGCCAGGCCCGAGCGATTGAGCTTTAACACGTGGCACATCCGCTTAACCGACTACTCGGTTCGATGGTCATAGACAAACTGGAAGCGGATCACCAGCGTGTCTCTTCGGCAAAATATTTCGCGGC
>NZ_KV813931.1:35715-36230 GCF_001813755.1 Corynebacterium sp. HMSC074H12 | reverse complement strand
CTGGTACTAATAGACCAAAACAAACACACACACTTAACCTTTTGAGTGTGTAAACAACAAACACAACAGCTAAGTAATCACACTGCCGTGTTCGCGTCCACTACACAGTATCTGACACAACACCAGCAACCAGACACAAACATTTGCTCCGTGTGTTTGTCGGTGGCCTATAGCAGCAGGGAAACGCCCGGTCCCATTCCGAACCCGGAAGCTAAGCCTGCTAACGCTGATGGTACTGCAACCGGGAGGTTGTGGGAGAGTAAGAAACCGCCGACACCAAACAACAAACCATAACTCAATACACAAAGCCCGTCACCGTTGAGCAACCACTCAACGGTGACGGGCTTCTTCGTTTACGCACACAGCCTAAAAGTACAAACCCGAAAACACTAACCTGCGTGCTGCACATCCACGTCTGCGCTTATAGACCGCAACGGAACCCTGCACCATTCATACGCGCTATTTGTCCCAGGTGAAGCGTCCAGGGTCACTGACATCAATCCTCAGGTAGCGCC
>NZ_KV813931.1:35107-35615 GCF_001813755.1 Corynebacterium sp. HMSC074H12 | reverse complement strand
GGCATCGCCAATCAGGCAGCCACAACCGCGAGTATGGTAGCGCAGAACCGGTTTCCTGGCGCCACATTACTCCACAATGGAAAGGGCGATGCTTTTCGGCACTGCTCGTGGAATGCCCTGATGACGATGAGAATCGGTGCAGATGCAGCTGAACGCATTGCTACTAACCACGAAACTGTCGCTCAGGGGCCAGCGGATGAGACCAGCATGGACTTGTATAACAACGCCCAAGGTCGATTTCTTGGATCTGCTTTCGCAAGTAGTGGCGACGAAGCTTCTGCTCTGAACCAGTGCGCCCTCTGGGCTAGAATTGGACTGCTATCTACACTTTCCTAGGAGAAGGAGGTTATGTTAATGAGACGCATGATGGCGCGGATAGGGTTCACTAGTATTGTCTCCCTATTACTCTCCTCTTGTAGTTCTGATGACCCATTGGCTTCTCATCTCGCGTCCCTCGGACGATCGGGACATGCGATCCCCGTTACTGAGTCCATCACACTGGAGGAAC
>NZ_KV813931.1:21810-35007 GCF_001813755.1 Corynebacterium sp. HMSC074H12 | reverse complement strand
ATACACTCCGTATCAAACAGTCAAAGAAACACTTATGGCTGATGATCCCCCTGTCCCAGAACACGGCTTCTCCGATCATGAAAACTTCCTTTTTCTTAGAGGAAAGGGCGACAGCGAACAATGGGTGAGGTTCTCTCGAGAGGCTCTTGATCTGTGTTCTCCATCAAGTCCGTCTTCTTTAATCATGGAGTCAACGACAGTTGCTCTCAGTTTTTCTCTGGATAGTCCGGGTAGTGCTTGGATTCTAACCGGCTTGAACAAGTAGTCATATGGGCGCGCTGCCCGTTGAATCCAAGAAGCTGCAGTACACCCTGGACTGGTCAGATGCGGCCAAGATTGACTGGGGCACCATCATATTGTTTGGTTGCGGCATGATCTTCGGCGCCATGCTGGGCAGCTCCGGTCTAGCAGAAACTATCGGTTCCGGACTCAACAATATGTTGGGCGTATCAGGTGCCCTGGTCATCACTGCCATGGCGGTGATGCTGGCCATCCTCATCTCTGAGACCACAAGTAATACCGCGGCAGCGGCTGTCACTGTGCCGATTGTTGTTCCACTCGCCATGGCTGCGGGAGTAGACCCTGTTATCCCGGCGATGGCCGCTATCTTCGGCGCATCCTTTGGCTTCATGCTTTCAATTTTCACGCCGCAAAATGCCATCGTTTACGGCTCCGGCTGCGTTTCCATCGCGCGTATGATCCGCACAGGCATCAGCTTCGACATAATCGGCGGCGCGCTGATTATCTTCTTTCTCCCAACTGTTGCCGCCTTGGTAGGCACCGGATAGGGGATGAAGAAGACGTAGCCCTCGGCCGCCGTTATGACGGGCCGAGGGCTAGTTCTGCAGGAAGGGGCTCTTCAATCGGCGCTATCGCTCAAGGTTCAACCTGGCACTCAACCGATCACTCCGAGCCCTTGTGCACTCGATGCCGCCATGTAGACTCCCACAATTGCCGCGATCCACAGCAACGTCACTTTCGCTTCATACTCCAGCCGACGGATGGCGCGCTCCAGACGAGGAAAAATAGCCGGCCCCGCTGCGCCTGCAATGGCAGCCATAAGAGTTGCCGGTAGGACCATGATGATGCAGTAACCCGCAATAAGCGCGACCTTGCCGCTAAACCCGAAAGACATAGACTGGATAATTCCCATTGCGCCCAGGTAAGGCAACATAGTCGCAGCCTCGACGACGGCAGCACCTAGCGCAAGCCCCACCATGCCGGTCGCACTCAGTGACGCGCCCCGTGCAAGGCGAGAAGCCCGACTCTTCGACACCTCGCCGTTGGTGGTCCGCGTGGCCGCGGGCTTTTTGGGGTTTGGCGAGAACACACCAAAGATGAAAAGCCCCGCGCCCAGAACAAGCGTCACCCACTGGAACCAATCAGTCTCGCTTACGCGAGAAAGTCTCGATACTGCCGCATCGAACCCTAATAGAAGCGCAATACCAAGGCCGCAGTAGGCCGTGGCGATCGTAGCGAGATAGGTGCCCAATAGGCCTAAACGTACTCGTCGCCAGATAACAATCAGTGCAATAGGAATGACAAGGGTTCCTGCACTCAAACTATCTACGAGTGCAAGGCCAGCAAGGGGAAGGAAGTCTGACATGGAATTCTCCAGTAGTCGGGTGTTTGCGGGAGTTTGACCTTAGATTCGCAAGAGGCCTCAATCCAGCGTCATACGTTTGTATTAATCGCGGGCTTGGTACGATTGTATGAGGCGCAATGCGCGAGTGCAACTACACTTATGAATGGCTCATCGCATCTGAGCTACGCAAGATTGGAGCTCTATGTCCGTTGATCGCAACACACCCATCACCGGCACCGCCGCAGTGATCGCTGATGCTGCCATTCGAGTGATGGTCAGCCAGGGGCTCGATGCCCTGAGCGTGCGCAACGTCGCTACTGAGGCTGGCGTCGCGCCTGGGACTGTCCAGTACCAGATGGGTAAACGGGACGACATCATCGCGAAAGCTTTTGTCAGGTCGTTGCAGCGCCAGGAGTCGCGGGCCCTTACTCAAACCGATGCGACGGATTTTCACGCGGCGTTCCACGGTCGCCTGGCTGAACTCTTGCCAATTGGACCTGTCCAGCGCGAGGATTCCGCTGTGTGGGTCATAGTGGGAGCTGCTGCCTCGACGCGCGAATGGCTGGCTGACTTATACGACACCGAGGTGACGAAGTTTCGGGCGCGCGTGTCTGAAGGTCTCGAAGCAGCGCAACGTTTCGGAAAGCTGGCCCGAGGACTGTCTCCTGAGCAAGGTGCTCGTCTTGTCACTGCACTGGTCAACGGGCTGACGATCGACTACCTCAATGCTCCTGTGGACTCGGCGAAGCAGTTGTTGGCAGACCTTGCTTCGGGACTCGCGCTGATTGTAGAACCCGGTTCTCCTAAAGACTAGGACGGTACTGGGGCTGGAGGTGCAGCATGCCCCTTCATTCTCAGGAAGTTCTCCAACCCATGTCAGCGCGGAGGCACTGTGCCAGTCACCGACGTGTGGATGTTAATCGACGGGTGAAAGCTCGAGTATCTCGCAAACGGCATCCATGTGTCCGGCGTGCCTGGATACTTCGGCCAGTAGGTGGGACAACACCCAGTCGACAGTGGGGTGCCTGCCGTCCTCATCAGCTTGGGATGCAGGCTCTCCCGGTGGATACGTTGCAAGCAAAGACAAGGCATCTTCCCACTCCTGTCGAAGGGCATCGACGAAGGTCTCGACCGTGACCTCGGGATCCGCGTTCCAGTCTGCATGTGGAGAGTCATCGGTCCACGGGACCGGAAGATCAGCGCCTACCACAACATTTGCGATCCAAAACCGGATGACGTACCGCTGATGGTTCAGAAGCCCCGCAACGGTCCAGCGACTACGAAGGGGAACGTGTGTCACGCCTGAGCGATCTACCTGAACGGCCATGTCGACGATCGAGTCGAGTTGGCGCTGGATCTGATCAGTCAGCTCGGAATAGGACTTTGGTGTGGTGGGCATGTGCAGGAGCCTGAATTCTTAGGACTCTGCAGTTAGACGCCGCACGGCCTCGCGGATGACCTCGGGGCGCTTGCAGAAGGCAAAGCGCACCTTGTGCTGCCACGGTTCCGGGTTGTCCGTGAAGGCGGCCAGCGGGATGGCGGCTACGCCCTTTGTTTCGGGCAGCTGCATGCAGAAATCAATGCCGCTTAAACCGGTAGAGGAGACATCGGCAACCACATAGTAAGTGCCGCCGGTGTCATGGACGTGGAATCCCAGTTGCTTGAGACCTTCTACAAGGATGCTGCGGCACTCTGCAAGTTCAGACACCATGCCGTCTAGCCAATCCTGTTCATAACGCAGGGCATGGGCCACGGCCGGCTGGAAGGGCGTGGTGGAGACGAAGGTGGTGAATTGCTTGGCTTTGATGACGCCGTCGAGAAGCTTAGGCTCTGCAATGGCCCAGCCGGTCTTCCACCCGGTGCAGTTGAAGGACTTGGCGGCAGAAGAAACTGTGACCGTGCGCGAAGCCATCCCCGGCAGGGATGCGATGCTGACGTGTTCGGTGCCGAAGGTGAGGTTTTCGTAGACTTCGTCGGCCAACACGAGGAGGTCCCTTTCCACGCAGAGCTCGGCGAGCTCGGTGAGTGCCTCGTGGGAAAAGACCGAGCCGGTCGGATTGTGCGGTGTATTGATGATGACCATGGCGGTCTTGTCCGTAACTGCGGCGCGCACGGCATCGACGTCGATGTCCCAACTGTTGCCGGATTCCTTCAAGGGGACGGGGACGCGGGTGGCGTCGGCAAGCGCGATGGCAGCGGCGTAGGCATCGTAGTAGGGCTCGAGGACGATGACCTCGTGGCCGGGTTCCACGAGGCCCAGCACCGTCGCGGTGATGGCTTCGGTGGCACCTGCGGTGACCACGACGTGATCCTGCGGAACAGCGTAGGTCTCCGCGATGGCGCTGAGCAGTTCCGAGACGCCGCGAAGGGGAGCGTATTGGTTGTTGCCGCCGGCGATGTTCTCCTGGGCAATCTCCAGCATGCGCTGTGGGCCGTCGCTATCGGGGAAACCCTGGCCCAGGTTCACCGCATCGTTCTCCACGGCAAGGGCGGTCATGGTGGCGAAGATGGTTTCGCCAAATTCTTGTAGCCGCTCAACAGTCATTTAGAGCACCAGTAGATCGTATTTCGTAGCCTTCACATCGGTCAGACGCTTGCGTGCGCGCTCGAGGCGCTGCCACTGATCCTCCGGAATGGACTTGCGGGCAATCGTCACGGTTTCCGCATCCGGGGTGCCCCAGGCAATCGGCATGGGAGTGATCTGCTGCCAGTGGTCTTTATCGCTTGAGCTGCGCTGGCCGGAGACCGCGGCCACCGGGACCTTGGTGCCCACGGTGCGCTTAATACCCGGGATGTTGCTGACGGTGCGCAGGCACGCGCCCCACCGCGGCGGTGCCTTCGGGTCAACGTTGGTATTTACCAAAGCCATGAGGACCATGTCGCGCTCGTTGACCTCCGCGACGACCGCGGGGGCTAGCGGATAGGAGTCGTAGAGCTTCTGGGCCGAGCCAACCTTGCGCGAAGCCAAGACACCGATGACGGCGCAAAAGATGCCGAAGAGCGCCATACCGACCGCCAGCGTGATGCGCCAGACGGCGTCGATTCCAAAATAGATGGCAATCGCGCCGATAATAAGCACGAGGCCCATGACGAGGCCGGAGTTGCGCAGGCGTGAGGAATCACGCAGGAGCTCGTTGTTCTTCTTGGCAAAGTCTTCGTTGACTTCAAACTTGAAAATCTTCATCAGCTCACAAGTCTACTTCGTCCACCAGCCGGTAGGCATAACCTTGCTCGGCCAAAAAGCGCTGGCGGTGCATGGCATATTCCGCATCGATGGATTCGCGCGCCACCAGAGTGTAGAAGGTCGCCTCCTGCCCGTCCTTCTTCGGGCGCAGCAGGCGTCCCAAGCGCTGGGCTTCTTCCTGGCGGGAGCCAAAGGTACCGGAGACCTGGATAGCCAGGGCAGCCTCGGGAAGGTCGATGGAAAAATTCGCCACCTTGGATACCACAAGCGTGGGAAGCTCGCCCTCGCGGAATTGCTGGAAGAGTTTCTCGCGTTTGGCGGTGGAGGTCTTGCCGTCGATTACCGGTGCGTTGAGGTGCTCACCGAGCTCCTCCAGCTGGTCCACGTAGGCGCCGATGATCAGTGCCTGCTGGCCTGCATGTTTCTTCAGCAGCTTGTCGACGGCCCGCAGCTTCGCGCCTGCCGATGCCGCAATCCGGTAGCGCTCGCGCGCCTGTGTGGTGGCATAGAGCAGGCGCTCCTCCCGCGTCATGTCCACGCGCACCTCGACGCAGTCCGCGGTGGCGATATAGCCGGCGGATTCCAGCTCCTTCCACGGCGCGTCATAACGCTTGGGCCCGATGAGCGAAAAGACATCGCCCTCGCGGCCGTCCTCGCGGATGAGCGTGGCGGTCAGCCCCAAGCGGCGGCGCGATTGCAGGTCGGAGGTCATGCGGAAGACCGGGGCGGGCAAGAGGTGGACTTCGTCGTAGATGATAAGGCCCCAGTCGTGGGAATCGAAGAGTTCGAGCGCGCGGTATTCGCCCTTGGTCTTGCGGGTGACCACCTGGTAGGTGGCGATAGTGATGGGCTTGATTTCCTTCTTCTCACCCGAGTACTCACCAATTTCCTCCGGTGCGAGGCTGGTGCGGCGCAGCAGCTCATCGCGCCACTGGCGCCCAGCTACGGTGTTGGTCACGAGGATGAGCGTGGTGGCCTGTGCTTTAGCCATGGCGGCAGCACCCACGATGGTTTTGCCCGCGCCACAGGGCAGGACCACGATGCCGGAGCCACCAGACCAAAAAGAATCGGCGGCGTACTGCTGATAATCGCGCAGCTCCCAGTCCACCTCCTCCGTGCTCAGCGCGATGGGGTGGGATTCGCCGTCGACGTAGCCGGCTCGGTCATCGGCGGGCCAGCTGGCTTTGAGCAGCTCTTGCTTGAGCTGCCCGCGCGCGGATGGTGGGACGGCGATGGTGTTGTCATCGATGCGCGGGCCCAGAAGTTCGCTGACTTTCTTGGTGCGCGTGAGCTCCTCCAGGATGACGGGCTCGTCCGATTCGAGGATGAGACCGTGGGCTGGATGAGCCAACAGGCGCACGCGGCCGTAGCGCGACATGGTCTCGGCGACGTCGATCAGCAGCGCCTGCGGCACCGGGAACCGGGAGTAATTCTCCAGAACGTCCACGACTTGCTCGGCATCGTGCCCGGCGGCGCGCGCATTCCACAGGGCTAGTGGGGTGATGCGGTAGGTGTGGATGTGCTCAGGCGCGCGCTCCAGCTCCGCAAAAGGCGCGAGTGCTGCGCGAGCCTCGTTGGCTTGCGGGTGATCCACCTCGAGGAGGACGGTCTTGTCCGATTGGACGATGAGTGGTCCGGGCATGATGAGGCCTTTCTACTCTGGGCGTCAGGGAAAGATTTAATCCCTGTCGGCAAAGCGGACGGAGGAAATGCGGTGAACTGGGAAGCGCACGGGTTTGCCCGCTGAGCCTAGGGCATCAATGTAGCCGCCTTCCACCGACAGTGGCTTCACGGTCACGGTGCGGAGATCGCCGCTTTTATCGGCATAGGAGATCACGATATCGGCGTGGAAGCGCGCGGCAGCGCGGGCGAGCGTGAGGGGATCCGGTTCTTCTTCCTTGTTCGCACTTGGGTTCTGCGCTGATGTCCGCAAGGCCTGCACAGCGTCATCCACCGAGGCAGGCGCGCGCTTGCGGGGCTTCGTACGAGGCGTGGGCAAAAGGTAAGGCTCGGGCGCGACGGCCAGGGAGGCGCCGGATTCATCCTCTGCAGTGGGGGAGAGGCCCTTGGCGCGTAGTTTCTCCAGCAGCTCGCCCACGCGCAGCTGGGATACCGCCACGGTGGGCGCGAGTAGGCGCAGACCGGGGACTGAGGCAACGGCGAGCTCCAGCAGCGAGGGGTCCTCGCTGCGCAAATAGGAGAGTGCAGGGCCACTGCGGAGGGTGCCATGGCGCTTGGCGACGTCCCCGATGGCAAACTCCAACGCCTGCGGCACGCCCGTCGGGGAATGCTTTTCCAAGAAGTCGGTCATTTCCTGGGAGGTGAGCCCCTGGTCCATGCCGCGGCGGATGGTGGACTCACTGATGCGGTACACGCTGGCTAGGCCCGGGGATTCGAGGTCTGCTAAGGATGCGAGGGTGCGGTGCGCGTCTGGCTCAAGGGGGCCGGGCACGAGGACGGTGAGGTCCTGCTGGATAATGAACTCGCTGACCGTCTCAGGAACGAGGTCGGCGGCCGCAGCGGAATCTCCCAGCACGCGGGTGGCCTTGCCCAGTGCCACCGCGCCGATCCATTCGGCTTCGGCGCGCAGCTTCTCGATGGTCAGCGTGCGCGTGTGGCTGGCAAAAAGTGGGGAGCGAAAGCGCAGGTCTTCCCAGAACTCCTCGTCGTCCAGCGCGACTGCGGAGTGTGCATAGACGCCGAGGACGAAGGCGCGAAAGCGCGGCAGGCGGCGCACAATACTGTCGTCTGCGAGCACCCGGGTCTCAGCCCAACTGGCCCAGGGGGAGGTGCGCCAGGCGTCGAGAAGAATGCGCCACTTCTCCCCGAGATCGGCCTCGAGCCAGTCTTGGGACCCGGTGGTCGGGGCGAGGAAGTGTCCTTCCAAGCCATCCGGCTCGCCACGGTGGAGAAGCCTAGCGTGGTGGCCCAAACAGATGAGTCGCGCGACCTCCTCCTTCTCCAGAGCGAGATCCTTGGCCAGCTGGTTGAGGGGGCGAACGCCCACCGAGGAGTCCTTGAGTAACGCGACCGGATGGCTTCCAAGCAACTCGATGAGCCGCTCCATGCCGCGCACGGCTTCCAGGCCAGCTGCGGCACCGGCGTCGTCCGCCTTGGTATCCGGCTCTGGGGTGCCGCCGCGCCCCGAAGGGGTGGTGGGAATGGGCGGGGTGGTACCACCAGCCAGCAGGCGGGCAAGCGAGTGCGGCAGGCGCACCGAGTGCGCGTTGATACGCTCCAAGAAGCCCTTGGCCAGCAGGCGCTTGGCGGGATCCTCGGAGTTGATGTCTGGCTCGGTGTCGGTGGTATAGCCCATGCCGTCGCTTTTGCTTAGGGCGTCGAGGACTCGGCGCTCTTCGGGAGCAAGCGTGGCTAGGTCCTTTTCATTGAACTCGACTTGGTTGCGCAGCGACCAGCCGGTGGGAAGCGAGCCCATGACGGCGGTGACGATGCGCACCTGCGGTGCATCGCCGAAGACGAGGCCGCGCTCCTTGAGCTGCCGTGTAACTTCAGGGTTGGTGTCCTCCACCATGTCCACCTCGCCGCCGCGGTGGGCGATGTCCTCCAAGACAGCTAGCTGCTCGGCGTTACTTGCCGCCAAGGCATCCGCGACGTGCATCGGAAGTGTCAGGCGCGAGGCCAGCGCGTCGAAGTCCTTCGGTGCGGGGGAGAGAACATCGCTGCGGTTGCTCAGTAGGGCGCGCAAGTTTTCATCGGGTAAGCGGCTGAGCCACTCGCGATAGCTCTCGGTGACGCGGGCGCGGTTGGAGGGGGTGGTCATAATGGCGATCAAGCTTAGTAGTTAGTAGGCGGGGGAGGTATGGGGCCCTCGTTGGGTGAATGAGTTACTTTTTGACGCGGGGTTTGGAATAATAAGGAGCATGTCGAACGAGAACAAAGGCTTCGTATCCCCGGCTTGGCCGAAGAACAGCCCCCGCGAGCACGCTATTACTGAACTTACTGCACCTTTTGCTGGCGCTTCCAGCCCGTACGGTGACGACCTGATTCTGCCGATGCCGGCAGAAAAGCTCAACTACGTTCACCCGTACACCCGCATCAACCGCTAGGAAGTTGCGCAGATAACTGCGTTTCACTTAGCGGATACGTTGAGCCTTCCGGCTTACTTTCAGCCCCTCCGAGAATGTTCTCCTCGGTGGGGCTATACGTGTTTGTAATGTACTTCGCCTCAACTAGTCGGCACGGGCTTGGGCTTTAAGGCCGTCGAGCAGCGTATCGATGAGCTGGGCTTGTATACCTGATAGGTAGTCGGTGCTCACTGGTGTTCTGGGCAGCGGGCGGGTGATGAGACCGATGCCGATGTGAAGTTCGAGTGGGGTGAGGGACTCGGGGCAGAGACCTGCTTGCCGCGCGGGTTCGATGATTGGCTGGTAGATCGACTTCAGTTCTGCTGTGCGATGGGCAGCGATCTTCTGCACGTCATCGTCTGAGAACGCAGCAGTGTTCATTTCGGCTGCCGCTGCTTGAACAACCGCGGCGAAGTTAAGGCCGGCGATGCGATGAATGATATCGCGCCAGGTGCCTTCGGGGTCCTCGTCGAAGCCTTGCAGGCGGCTGTCCACCTCTTCCTTGATGTTCGCTACCTCCGCGCTGGTGATGGCATCGATGAGGGAGAGCCGCTCGGGGAAGTGGCGTGAGACCGTGGCGACGCCCACGCCGGCTTTCTTGGCGATTGAGCGCATGGATACGCCCGGCCCCTCGGTGATGAGCAGCTGTCTGGCTGCTGCGACGATGGCTTGCTTGTTTTCTGCTGCATCTTGTCTCACAGCTTGCATCATATCAAACGGAACGCTATGCTCCACTTTGTAAGTGAAACACCCTGTTCCATTTGGAGGCGAGGACATGTCAGTGACGAATAGTCAGGAAAGGAAGCAACCATCGGTTGCGGTAAAAGCGGTCGGTGTCATCGTAGGGATCCCCATCGTTATCGGTCTCATGCTGTGGGCATTCTTGGCGCCCACCTTTGCATCCGGGCCAGCCGGAGTGCCGATTGCGGTCTCTGCACCGGAGCCCATGCTCGATGGTATTTCGCAGAAGATTGAGAGCGCGGCTGGGGAGGAGGCGCCGGAGATCGTCGTGAAGCACAGCGAGGCCGAGGTGCGCGACGCGGTGCTGCAGCGTGAAGCTGTTGGTGGACTGGTCATCTCCCCGCAGGGTGCGAGTGCCTTTACCGCTTCAGGAAATGGTGCTCCTTACGTGACGATGATCGACGGCCTTGCGAAGCAGCTTGAATCCCAAGGAATGACTGTGGAGAAGCAGGAGCTTGCGCCGACGACTGCGGAGGACCCGCAGGCGAGTGGTATCGCACTGCTGGGCCTGCCGCTGGCCTTTGGCGGGATTATTTCCGCTGTTATTGCCACCTTTGCATTCCGCGGAAAGAAGTGGACCAAGCTAGGGGTGCTTGTCGGCATTGCGCTACTAGGCGCGCTCGTTGCTACGTGGATGCTGCACTCCGTCTATGGAACCCTCGGTGGCAGCTTCGCTGCCGAGTGGATGGCTATCGCGGCGGGCATTCTGGCGACGTCGGTGGTGACCGCTGGTCTCGCGGGTCTGATGGGTGCGGCTGGTATCGGAATCGGGGCCGTGCTGACTATCTTCTTGGCGAACCCGCTGTCGGGGCTGGCAACCGGACCGTGGCTGCTGCCTGCCGGGTGGTCGACGCTGGGGCAGTGGATGCCCATCGGTGCGACGGGACACCTTGTCCGCTCGCTGTCCTTCTTCGACGGGCAGGGTGTAGGGAGTGCATGGTGGGCACTCGGTTTGTGGATCGTTGTCGGCCTAGCGTTGCTGGCCTTTGATCGGTCGGGCGCCAAGGAAGGCGTTGCCGTTGAGGAAAAGGATTGAGTAAAACTAAAAGAGGCTGGATGGAGGAAACCATCCAGCCTCTCTTTATGTAGTTAAAGCTTTGATTCGATGTGCCGTGCCTGCACGGCACGGCACGGCACACTGCTTAGCGTGCAGCCAGAACCTGTGCCACCGGGTCGATGATGTGGCGGTTAGCGGAGTAGAAGGCGTTGAAGTCGTGGCGGTTGGCCTTGTACTGCTCGGTGAAGGAAGCCGGGACGGTCAGGCCGTACTGGGTAGCGGTGTCCTCGATGAGGGTGTAGAGGGCGTCGACAGCCAGCTCGTCGGTGGGCTCCTCGGCAGCTTCCTGGACAGCCTTCGGTGCCTCAGCCGGTGCCTGCGGCGTGGTCTCTTCCTTTACCTGAGTAGCTGCCGGTGCCGGGGTAGCGTTCACGTTGCGCGGGGTCGGTGCGGAGTTCAGGCCCAGGCTAGCGGAGCAAGCCGGCCATGCGCCCCAGCCCTGCTGTGCCAGGGTGCGCTCAGCAACAGCGATCTGCTGCTCGCGGGTGGCCAGGTTAGCGGTCGGAGCGAACTCGCCGCCGCCGAAGGCCTGCCAGGTCTGAGCGCTGAACTGCAGGCCGCCGTGGTAGCCGTTGCCGGTGTTGATGGCCCAGTTGCCGCCGGACTCGCACTGTGCGAGGCGGTCCCAATCGGAATCCGGTGCAGCGGCAGCGTTCGGAGCCATGATGGCTGCGGCGGCGCCGACGGCAACGGTGGAAGCGGCAAACTTGGTGGCGATGGACTTGTTCTTAGCGGAGTGGCGTCCCATTAAAGTATTCCTTCTCTAGGTTGTTCTTGCTTTCTCGCGCCCAGATGATGCCCAGTCCGGCATGTAGTTTTGCAATTGATGTTCACGTTCATGCACATCATGTATGGCCGCCGTGTGGAAGCCCGGACTGTGTCTGGGGCGAGACTTCCACGACTGGCGGCCGAAGTGCCTGTGGGAAAGAGTAGCGGTTTATAACGAATCAGTCACGTTAAATGGCTCAAAACGATAACGGAAGCGGGGATTCCCCTACGTTTCCCCTGTTCGTGACGGGTGTGTTAGCTATGTCACACTTGTAACGGGTGTGGTGGTTGAGGCGATACCTATTCTTGGTTTCTTTGGTGGGGTGCGTGGAGGTTAAGATGTATCTCTTTATAAGTTCCACGGATAGTTCCTCCGCGCGGCAGCTTAAGTCACAACCACGCTTTGCCGCGCCTCCTCACCCCGGATTACCGGAGCCTATCGGCAAGCAGGTGATACGGCCTAAGCTTTGGTAGAGGAGAGACGGAAAGAAAGTGAGTGAAGAACCATGCCTATCGGCAAAGTGAAGTGGTATGACGCGGACAAGGGCTTCGGCTTTGTCGGCAACCCCGGCGATGAAGACGTCTATGTTGGCCGTAACGTGCTGCCCAAGGGCGTCGACGAGCTGTACCCAGGCCAGCGCATCGAGTTCGATTTCGCCGCTGGTCGCCGTGGCCCGCAGGCGCTGCGCGTGAAGGTCCTTGATGCTCCGCGCCGCCGCACCCCGGCCCGCAAGCCGGAGGAGCTATCGAGCATGCTTTCCGACGTCATGACGCTCCTCGAAACCCAAGTGCAGCCGGTGCTCAGCCAGGGGCGCTACCCGGAGCGCAAGACTGGCCGCCAGGTGGCGGAGATTCTGCGTGCTATTGCGAAGGATCTGGATAGCTAGGGGCCTACATTCTTAGGCCGATGACTGAAAAGTGCCCGACCTGCCAAAAGTACAGCTGATTTTTCAGGCGGTTTCAAGTGGTGGATGCATCACTTGAATAGTTCTTGGATTTTCTCTTCTGGTGTGTACCAGTTGAGGACTTTTCTGGGGCGCCCGTTGAGTAGGTCTTGAATGTGTTGAACGCCCTTATCGGTCAGGGTACTAAAGTCGCTTCCTTTTGGTAGGAAGTCTCGGACTAGCCCGTTGGTGTTTTCATTGGTAGGCCGCTGCCAGGGTGAGTGCGGATCGCAGAAATAGACTGCGAGCCCACGCTCGATGCTCAGCCTGTCTACCTGGGCTAGTTCCACACCTTGGTCCCAGGTCAGTGTTTTGGTGATGTTGCGTATTTTGCCAGTAAACATCTCGATTAACTTATCGACAGTCGTGGCGGAATCATGCACATCAAGTTTGCGGATCATGGTGTAGCGCGTACTGCGTTCCACGCAGGTCACAAGGGCCGTTGTGCCTCCTTGCCCGATGATGAGATCGCCTTCCCAATGTCCTGGAATAGCACGGTCTTCAACGCTGGCAGGGCGCTTGCTGATGCGGTAGTCTTCACCAATCCAGCTTCGATTACCGCGGGCTGGCAGGCGCGATTGCGGCCTTCGGCCGGTACGCCCAGAACGCAGGGCTTTTTCTACCTTCAACTCCTGGCGCAAGGCACCTTTAGCTTGGATGTAGAGAGCTTGGTAGATGGTTTCATGACTAATCGACATATCCCCACCTTTACCGAAGCAGCGGGCAAGAAAGTTCGAAATCTGCTCTGGTGACCACTTCGTGTTCAACCCCTCGATGACAAAGGCACGCAACTGCGGGTTGGTATCGAGTTTACGGGGTTTAGGCCTGGCTAA
>NZ_KV813931.1:0-21710 GCF_001813755.1 Corynebacterium sp. HMSC074H12 | reverse complement strand
CGAGGGCATCGTAGCCATGCTCAGTCATCCCACGAGCGATTTCTCTACTAATCGTCGACTGATTCCGGCCAAGCTGGGCTGCAATCTCACGATGAGAATGGCCCTGCTTCAGCAGATAGGCTATCGCTATCCGGTCATGGCGAATAAGACGCTTTCCGCGTCCTACCTTCGATTCGGATTCAGTGGGATGATCATTGAGTACCAAACGCCCAGACATGCGATTATGGTGCCACGTTCTCACCGTGTCAGCGCAGCGATCAACTACCTGGCCGACTTCCTTATAGCTTTTGCCAGCATCAACAAGTTTCAAAGCTTTAGCAATGCGATCCCGCTCAATTTGTATGGCTCCACCGCGACTGTTGTTGGCGAGTTCAATACCGTCTTGCGCAAGGTATCGGTAAGCCGTCTGTGGGAAACCTGTCTCTTTCAGTGCGCTATACGCAGACTGGCCGCTTTCTACAAGAGCAACGAGCTTTTGGTATTGATCTTTGTACTTATCCTCATTCAGGCTCCGATGGCGCTTGCCGCGGCTAAGTCCCTCAGCCTGACGCCACACCCTCGCCTGAGCCTTCGAGACCCCCAACTCCTTCAGGATCACCGACATCGGACGCGCATCATGCAGATACGCCTGCACATACCGCTCACGTAGCTTCTCATCACCGGACATCTACACAACCTCCCAGCTGTATAGATGCATTCACCACCTGAGCCCGCCTCAATGAACAGCCGTAAGTTTGGCAGGTCGGGCACTTTGTCGATTGTGGAGGCGCGCGCTACATCGCGCGGCGCGGCGCGGCTACTTGTCCTCAGGAGCCTCTGCTGGAGCTTCGGCGTCACCGGTGGCCTTGGATTCCTTGAGCTCTTCGTCGGTCATGGTGGATAGTGACCACACCGTGTGCATCGGGGTCTCTTCACCATTGGCATCGTGGCCAATCATGAGGGTGGAGATTTCCACGACCATTAGCTGCGGGCGCTCGCCGGTGGACGCCTCAATCGGCGGGACTGAGCCGGGGATTTCCAGCGAGGTGGTTTCGTTGGCGCCGTGCGCAGTGCTGTCGTTGGCGGCCGGGTCATCGTAAATGGAGAGCACCGACCACTCGTGGTTATAGATGGCTTCGGGGATCTCCAGTTTTAGGGTGTCATCGGGGCCCACCGTGAGGTTGGGAACCTCGCCCTCCTCGCAGTCGGCGCCGGGCTCGCAGACGCTATAGGGTGCAACCTCCATCGTTTCATCACCCACCGTGGCCGTGATGGTGACGTCCTGCGGGTCGGGGCCCGGGCGGTCATTCCACCACTTCTGAAACATCACCACCGCCACGACGATCACCGCCACGGCGATAATGAGCGCCAGAAATTGCAGCAGTGACTTCTTCCTTGCTTGCTTCACGGTAGCCATGGGTGAGAATCCTACTCGAAGCGCACCCTGTACAGCTCATCCCAGAGCTTGCCGGTGATCCAGAACTCGTCGGTGCCCGGGATATGGGCGATGCCGTTGAGGACGGCGTTGGGATCTGCAGAGGGAACGTGGTTGAGGTTCGCGGTGTCAATCACCGCGGTGACCTCGCCGGTTGCGGGGTCGATGCGCAGGATGTCCTCGCTCATCCACACGTTGGCATAGACTGCGCCATCGACGCACTCTAGTTCGTTGAGGTTATCCACCGGCGAACCGTTGAGAGTGACCTCGGTGCGCGGGCCGATCTCCTCAAAAGTCTGTGGGTCCAGGTGGCGCAGTGTGGCGGAGCCATCGGACATGATGAGCTCAGAGCCAGCGTTGCACAGGCCCCAGCCTTCGCCGTCATAGGTTGCGCGGTCGAGTTCGTTGAAGGTCTCGGCATCTCGCAGGAAGGCCGTGCCGGACTTCCACGTCAGCTGCCAGATGCCGGCCTCGGTCTGGGTGATTCCCTCGCCGAAGAACGAGTCTTCGAGCGCGACTTCTTTCAGTGGGGCTAGCTCGCCCGGCTGGACGCGCATAAGGCGCGATTCGCCCTTCAGCCCGGTGCCGATGAGCAGGTGTCCGTCAGCGTCGACCTCGAGGCCCTGGGTAAAGGTGTCCGGTCGCAGGGGTGCGGTGTCCAGGACGGTGACGCCGAGGCGCTCTGGGGAGCGTGCGCTTGGCGACGTCCCATCGCTACCCGCCGCTGTCGCCGTCGATGAGGATGCGCGCTCGTCTACAGCTTGGGAGGAACAGGAGGCCAGCGGTGCGAGCAGTACAGCGGCAGATAAAGACGTGGCGAGCGCGCGGGCGGCGCGGGGGAAGTGTGGGAAGGCCATGACAGTCATTGTGCACGATGCTCGGGCGTGTGATTAATAATGGGAGGGTGACTCGCAAGAAAAAGATGCATTCCCCGCTTCTCGATTCGACGGCTGTCGACCTGGCGCGCCGGGCCGTGGAGGAGGTAGGTGAGGGGGACGTCGGTAAGCACCGCGGCGTTGCGGGTGTGGGCCGCAACGTGGCCACCCACCGTTTTGAGGCCCACGTTCCGGGATACCCGGGATGGGAGTGGCATGCCGTCGTCGCCTGCGCTGAAGGTTCCCGCACGCCGACCGTGAACGAGGTTGCGCTCGTCCCCGGCGGCCAGGCTCTCCAAGCCCCGGAGTGGGTGCCTTATTCCGAGCGCCTGCGCCCGGGTGACTTGGGCCCGGGAGACCTCATGCCGCCGGCGCCTGACGACGACAGACTGGACGGCGGGAAGCTCTCCGAGGCTGGCCTCAAGGAGTCCAAGGAGCGTTGGCGCAAGAAGTATGGGCCGAATTCGGAGATGGCGGCGCAGGCCCAACTGCAGTGCAAAACCTGTGCTTTTTACCTCCAGCTGCTGCCCAATTTCGGCGTCTGTGCCAATGAATACTCGGCGGATGGAAAAGTGGTGCACGCCACCTACGGGTGCGGTGCGCATTCTGGCACGACCGTCCGTGAGGAGGGATCGGAGCAGGAGAGGCCCTTCGATGATGAGAGACCTATCTACTAAAGAGTGAGGTTTTCTTCCCGCGCGCAGCAGCAATGCCGCGTGCGGGTTTTGCGTTTTAGTGCCTCGATGGAGCACCCTTAGCAGGTAAAACTTCATTTCTCTAGATAGAAGGGGCGCCCTCTCACGATGAACGCAGCTATCGATCGCTATTTCAGGATTTCCGAACGCGGATCCACCGTAGGAACCGAGGTCCGCGCCGGCGTGGTCTCGTTCTTCGCGATGGCCTACATCATTCTCCTCAACCCTCTCATCCTGGGTACCTCCGCCGACTCTGCCGGCACTACCCTGGGCATCCCGCAGGTCGCCGCCGCCACCGCCCTGGTGGCCGGTGTTATGACCATTGCCTTCGGCATGATTGCGCGCTACCCGTTCGCCATGGCCGCGGGCCTGGGCATGAACACCTTTGTGGCCGTGACCATGGTTTCCCTCAACGGCTTGGAATGGCGCGAGGCCATGGGCCTCGTCGTCATTGAAGGCCTCATCATTGTTCTGCTGGCCATCTCCGGTTTCCGCCAGGCGGTCTTCGACGCCATCCCCGCCTCCATGAAGGCCGCGATGGGCGTGGGTATCGGCATGTTCATCGCGCTCATCGGTTTCGTGGACGGCCACTTCGTCACCCGCGTTCCGGATGCTGCAATGACCACTGTTCCGGTGAGCCTGGGAGTCAACGGCTCGATTGCTACGTGGCCGGCCTTCGTCTTCGTCGTGGGCCTGGTTCTGTGCAGCTTCTTCGTCATCCGCCAGGTTCGTGGCGGACTGTTCATCGGTATCGTCATTACCACCATCATCGCCATGATCATCCAGGCACTGACTGGTTCCGAGGACTGGGGCATGGCCACCCCGGAGGTACCTAGCTCCCTGGGCGGTCTGCCGGATTTGTCGATTGTGGGCCAGGTTGATCCGATCGGCGCCTTCACGAAGCTGGGCGTGGTCTCCACCGTGCTGCTGATATTTACCCTGCTGCTCACCAACTTCTTCGATGCCATGGGCACCATGAACGGCCTGGGCAAGCAGGCCAACCTCGTGGATGAGAAGGGAAATCTGCCGGACATGAAGACCGCCCTGGTCGTCGAAGGCTTCGGTGCCGTTGCTGGTGGTGCTGGTTCGGTCTCCTCCAACACCGTGTTCGCGGACTCGGCAGCCGGCATTGGTGACGGTGCCCGCACCGGCCTGGCCAACGTGGTGACCGGCGTGATCTTCTTGCTGGCCATGTTCCTCACCCCGCTCTACGAGATTGTGCCCATTGAGGCAGCAGCCCCCGTCCTTGTCATCGTGGGTGTGATGATGGCGGCACAGCTCAAGGACATCGAGTGGAACCGCATGGAAGAAGCCATCCCGGCCTTCCTGACCATCGTGGTTATGCCTTTCACCTACTCCATCGCCAACGGTATTGGCGTGGGCTTCATCGCTTATGCACTGATGGCCACCTTCGCCGGCAAGGCCAAGAAGGTCCACTGGATCATGTGGCTCGTGGCCGCTCTCTTCGTGGTCTACTTTGCTATGGAGCCGATCAGCTCGCTGTTGGCATAGCCCGCCTAAGGGGAGCAGCTGGCCCTGCGCCTAGACTAGGGCCCATGCGTTTTGTCATCGATGACCCCACAGACCCTCGCCTGGACGATATCCGCGATCTCAAGCACGCGGATAAGTCCGGCGAGGGTTTCGTCTTTGGAGAGGGCCCACTGTGTGTGGAGCGCTTGCTGGCCTCCCGCTTCCCGGTGCGCTGCATCATCGGCTTTGAGGCGAAGCTCGACACCTTCCTGGCGAACCACGATGTCGGGGATATCCCCGTCTACCAAGTAACCCGGCAGACTTTGGGGGAAGTCACGGGCTTCGATATGCACCGCGGGCTGGTTGCTGCGGCGGACCGCGCGGAGGCCTGGACCGTGGACGAGGTCCTCGAAGGTGCTCGCACCCTGGCCATCATGGAAGGCGTGGGGGACCATGAGAACATCGGCTCGCTCTTCCGCAACGCCGCCGGTATGGACGTCGACGGCATCCTTTTAGGTTCGGGTGCCGCAGATCCGCTGTACCGCCGCTCGGTGCGCGTGTCCATGGGTCACGTTCTGCGCTTGCCCTGGGCGCGTTTCGACGGTGGTTTTACCACCTGGCAGCGCGGGCTGGAGAAGCTGCGCGAGCAGGGCTTCCGGCTGGTGTCGCTGACCCCGCATCCGGATGCCGTGCACATTGCTGATGCGTTAGAGGGCGCGGACAAGGTGGCGCTGCTGGTCGGTGCGGAGGGGCCAGGATTGACCGAGCACGCCATGCGTGCGACCGACGTGCGCGCCCGCATTCCCATGTCGGAGGGCACGGATTCCCTTAATGTGGCGACGTCGGCGGCCATCGCCTTCTACGAGCGCCAGCGCTCCCAGAGGTTCCGCGAGGTCGATACTGCGTAGCGCCGCACCAAGCCGCCGAGGTGCTTGGCCGTGCGGATGATCTCCTCACCGGTGGATTCCGGCTCGAGGTCGTACTCTTCGTAGTCGTCATAGTCATTGAGCCCCAGCTTCGACACTGAGGTGGTGGCTACCTCGGCCACGCTGCGGCGCGGCGGGGGAGTGTCGACCTTGGGCTCGGGGCGCCCGTCGGTGGCATAGCCTACGACGTCCACGTCGGGGCCATCCGCGCCGACCTCGATGCCCAACCAGAATTCCTGGGCGGCCTCGGTGATATTGAGCGGCTCAAAGGGAAGGGAAATCCCACCCACCGGCTCATCCATCTCCCCGGCCCAGAAAGGGGCCTCGAAGGTTTCGGGCAGACCATGGTCCTCGTAGAGGTTAAAACGCGTCCCGCACAGCGACCGGCGCAGGCGGCTGCCCGTCCAGTGGGCGAACCCGGCATAGCCAGTCTCCGGATTGGAGGCGAAGGCGTAGATTTCCGTGGCGGGCACGGCCTCGCGCAAGGTCCGGGACAGCTGGGAGAGAGTCAGCTGATCGTCGTGGATGATGGTTTGCACCACGGTCACACCGGGATAGCCGCCCACATAGAACTCGCTCGCGCCGGGCTCGGCGGAACGGTTGAGGGGGAATTGCCCAATGGGAGTCACCGGCAGTGCGGGATTGAGTTGAGCGAGGAACTTGCGGCCGAAGCCGCGGTCGGCCTTAGGCTCACCGCGGAGGACCTCGGCGGGGTCGGCGGCGGTGACGTACCAGAGAGTGAGAACGGCGCTTTGCGTATCCACGGCAGGCTACTCGCGGGGGCGCTTAGTGGAGGAACGAACGCCGAGCAACACATCCTCCCAGTGCGGGGTGACGGCCTTGCGGCGGCGCTTGGTGGGCTTAGGTTCCGGATCCGGGTTCTGGAGGAAATCCTCGTCTACTCCCGTCTCCTTCTCCTCCGCCTCCTGTGGGGACGCTTCATTAGTGGGGGCCGCGTCCTCATCGCTGGCGGCCTCGGCCGGGTGCTCTCCACCGTGCGGGGATGGGAGCACGGAGGGCTCAGCATATCCGTCGGTATCTTCTCGGTCGCCGGCGTTGTCGACGCCGGCGTAGGAAGACAGTTCCGTCACGCCGGGGGCACCAGCGCGCGCGTCCTCGTTGACCTCCCGATCCTCGGCGTAGTCTTCACGCCCATCGATGGCTTCGTCATAGCGCTCACCGCGGCCCACGGAGGTCAGCGAACGTACCGGCTGTACGAAGTCTGGGTCCGTCAGGTCAGCGGCGACGGAATTGCGTGCCTCCACTGTGGCTGGCGAGGACATCGTCTGCTTGAAGGTCCACTCCGCCTCGTTGGCGGACAGCCCGGTCTTCCACGTGATGCGCAGGATCCACGGCTCGCCCTGGTGACGGTAGGCATCCCACGTCGCCTCCGACAGGGAGTGTCCGCGCGCGGCAAAGGCGGTGGCCAGGATCTCCCACAGCGTGAGCTTGGCTGGGCCATCTTCGCGGATGGGGTGGGCCTGCTTGGCGACGTCCGCGATGCGCGCCCGCTCCAAGAGCACCGGGTGTGCGAAAGGCTCGATGCGGGATTCCGGAACGTCGAGTTCCTCGGCGATCTCCGCAGCAGAAGCGCCGGCACGAATCCGGGCCTGAATCTCATTGGGGCGCAGTCGGATCTCTTGTGCCTGCGGTGTGTGCTGGCTCTGTGGGGAGGAAGGTGAGCCAGCAGAAGAGGGCATGACGGTGTGCAAACCGGTGGAGCGCTCAGCCTGTGCAGACGTGGTGGAGGAATCTTCGGTTGCCGTGGTGGCGCCGCCCTCCTCCTGGGCGGCCGAGTCTTCCGCCGCGGTATCGGATTCAGATTCGGCAGAGTCGGCGGGAGCGAAAAGCTCGCGAAGCTCGTCGGTGACTTCGAGGAAGAACTCCTCACCATCCTCAGCCCGGAGGACGAGCGAGGTGTCAGTTGAGTCGCTGGGTGCGAGGAAAATCTCGCGCATGATGGCGCTCCTTAGCCTGGTAGCGGACATGTGATGAAGTCCACTTTACCCAGAACATGCCCCGAACTCTGGCAAGAGCGCGGGGCATGTTGTACGCGGCAACAAATAAGTGCAGCAAATGTTGTTGTGCGGCTGAAGGAGTTGCGAGCGAAGCTTAGCGGTTGTCTAGGGCGTAATCGATAGCCTTGGTGAGCTTGGTGACGTCCGCCGAATCAATCGCCGGGAACAGGCCCACGCGCAGCTGGTTGCGGCCGAGCTTGCGGTAGGGCTCGACGTCGAGAATGCCGTTGGCGCGCAGCGTTGCGGCGACCGCAGTGGCATCGACGCTGTCCTCGAAGTCAATGGTGCCGACCACCAGGGAGCGCTCGGAAGGCTCGGCCACGAAGGGGGTGGCCTCCGGGCGGGCCTCTGCCCAGTCGTAGAGGATGGAAGAGTTTTCCGTCGTGCGCTTGACCATCCCGTCGAGGCCACCGTTGGCGTTCATCCACTTCACCTGGTCCTCCAGCATGAGCAGCGTGGCGACGGCCGGAGTGTTGTAGGTCTGGTTCTTGCGGGAGTTGTCCACGGCGGTCTGCAGGTTCAGGAAGGCCGGGATGAAGCGATCGGAGGAGTTGATCTTCTCGATGCGCTCCAGCGCCGCCGGGGACATAGCAGCCAGCCACAGGCCGCCGTCGGAAGCAAAGCACTTCTGGGGTGAGAAGTAGTAGACATCGGCATCAGACATGTTGACCGGCAGGCCGCCGGCGCCTGAGGTGGCGTCGATGACGACGAGCTGCTCTGCGTTATCGGGGTTGGGGCGGGTGACCGGAACCATAGCGCCGGTGGAGGTTTCGTTGTGGGCCCAGGCGATGATGTCGGCGCCTTCGGCGTCGGCAGCCTTCGGGTCTGGGGCGGTGCCAACCTCTGCTTCGGTGACGAGCGGGGCGTCGAGCCACGGGGCGGCGGATGCTGCTTTAGCAAATTTAGAGGAGAATTCGCCGAAGCTTAAGTGCGCTGATTTCTTCTCAATCAGGCCGAAGGTTGCGGCGTCCCAGAAGGCGGTAGCGCCGCCCAGGGAGAGGACAATTTCATAGCCCTCTGGCAGTGCGAACAACTCGGAGAGTCCCTCACGGATGGAGCCGACGAGGTTCTTGACGGCTGGCTTGCGGTGCGAAGTTCCAATGATGGTGTCGGCACCGGCGGTGATTGCCTCAATTTGGGCGGGGCGGACCTTGGACGGCCCGCAGCCAAAACGGCCGTCGGTAGGGAGGAGATCTGCTGGCAGGACGAGTTCTGAGTTGCTCATGTGGGCAGTGTAGCCTAGTTTCGTTCGCGCACTAGATACTTTGCCAGGATTGCCAATGTTGGCAGAGTCACAAGTTTTGCTAAAGTGTGAAGAGGTTTAGTCTTGTTGCGCCGGCCTTGGCCGGCGTTGAACATTGAGGAAAGGAAAACACGTGGCATCTGAAAACAACAAGGTTGTACTGCAGTACCCCGGCGGCGAGTACGAGATGGACATTAAGCAGTCCACGGAGGGTGACTCCGGCTTCGATATCGGCAAGCTCCGTAACGAGACCGGCCTCGTCACCTTCGACCCGGGTTATGCGGCTACTGGTTCCACCGAGTCCAAGATCACCTTTATTAACGGTGAGGAAGGCATCCTCCGCCACCGTGGCTACGACATCGCGGATCTCGCTGAGAATGCCACCTTTAACGAGGTGTCCTACCTGTTGATTAAGGGACACCTGCCTAATGAAGACGAGCTGTCGAAGTTCAACACCGATATCCGTCACCACACCCTGCTGGATGAGGACTTCAAGGCCGCCTTCAATATCTTCCCGCGCGACGCGCACCCGATGGCCGTTCTTGCCTCTTCCGTTAACATTCTCTCCGCTTACTACCAGGACCAGCTCAACCCGCTGGATGAGGAGCAGCTCGATAAGGCAACCGTCCGCCTGCTGGCCAAGGTGCCGATGCTGGCCGCTTATGCTTACCGTGCATCTCAGGGCAAGCCCTACATGTACCCGGATAACAAGCTGAACGCGCGCGAGAACTTCCTGCGCATGATGTTCGGTTACCCGACTGAGGAGTACGAGGTTGACCCGATCGTGGCCAAGGCTCTGGATAAGCTCCTTATCCTGCACGCTGACCACGAGCAGAACTGCTCCACCTCCACCGTTCGCATGATTGGCTCCGCGCAGGCCAACCTGTTCGTCGCCATCGCCGGTGGTATCAACGCCCTGTCCGGCCCGCTGCACGGCGGCGCGAACCAGGCCGTTCTGGAGATGCTTGAGGATATCCAGAACAACCACGACGGCGACGCCACCGACTTCATGAACCGCGTGAAGAACAAGGAAAAGGGCGTTCGCCTCATGGGCTTCGGCCACCGCGTGTACAAGAACTACGACCCGCGCGCGGCAATCGTCAAGGACACCGCACACGAGATCATCGATCACCTGGGCGGCGACCCGATGCTGGACCTGGCCATGAAGCTCGAGGAGATTGCGCTGAACGACGACTACTTCGTCTCCCGCAAGCTCTACCCGAACGTGGACTTCTACACCGGCCTCATTTACCGCGCCATGGGCTTCCCGACGGACTTCTTCACCGTCCTCTTCGCCATCGGCCGCCTGCCGGGCTGGATTGCTCAGTACCGTGAGCAGCTTGAGCTCAACACCAAGATCAACCGCCCGCGCCAGATCTACACCGGCGAGACCCTGCGCAAGGTCACCCCGCGCAGCGAGCGCTAAACAATAGCCCATACGCTGCATTTCTAGGGCCGAGCCCCACATCTCCCCTTATACTGGGGAGTGTTGTGGCTCGGCCCACGTGTATGCGGCCAGCAAAGAAGAAAACAGTCCAAGGAGGATAATCCCCAATGGAAAAGCCCGTAATTGAGCCGGCAACGGAGCCTGCTCCCCAGGACCTTGTCATCGAAGACATCGTGGTGGGTGACGGCGCCGAAGCCCAGCCGGGCGGCTTCGTTGAGGTCCACTACGTAGGTGTCGACTATGAGACGAACCAGGAGTTCGACTCTTCGTGGGGTCGTGGTCAGTCGATCGAGTTCCCGCTGACCGGCCTCATCGCCGGCTGGCAAGAGGGCATCCCGGGCATGAAGGTGGGCGGTCGCCGCAAGCTGGTCATCCCGCCGGAGAAGGCCTATGGCCCCGCCGGTGGTGCACACCCGCTGTCCGGCCGCACGTTGACCTTCGTTATCGACCTCATTCGTGCCTAAATCCAAAGCCTAAAGGAATGAAGGGATTGCCTCTGTCCTTCGGGCTGTCGACGCCCTGACCGTCCTGAGCGCCGCGCCTTGTGCGCAGTCGGTCAGGGCTTTGGCGCGTTAAGGGCTGTCCGTGCGAGTAGCGATGCCAGAATCTTGCCCCACAGCGCGCGGGAGTGCGGCACAATGGAAGTCATGAGTGTCCCACAAACCACGTTCAATGATGACCGCGAGATGCCCCTGCTGGGGCTTGGAACCTACAAGCTGCGCGGGGAGGATCTCGTCCGCGCCGTGCGTGAAGCAATCGAGCTGGGCTACCGCCACTTCGACACCGCCACCCTCTACGAGAACGAAGAAGAGCTGGGCCAGGCGTTGCATGACGCCATGAAGGCCGGCGACGTCACCCGCGATGAGCTCTTTATCACCAGCAAGGTCTGGCACGATCACCACGGAAAGGACAAGGTGGGCCAGGCCTTCCGTACATCCCTGGATAAGCTGCAGCTGGATTACCTCGACCTCTACCTGATCCACTGGCCTTGGCCGCAGGGCGGGCTGTACGTGGAGACCTTCGAGGAGATCGCCCGCATGCAGGGCATGGGGCAGATCGCGTCGATTGGCGTGGCTAATTTCTACGAGGAGACCCTGCAGACTCTGATCGATGAGACGGGTATCGTTCCGGTCCTCAACCAGGTGGAGTTGCACCCGGGCTTTACTCAGCCGGAGCTGCGTCAGTTCCACGACAACCACGGAATCGTGACGGAGGCGTGGTCCCCGCTGGCGCGCGGTGTGATCCTCAATAACCCAGAGGTCATCGCCGTCGCTGAGAAGCACGACATCACCCCGGGCCAGGCTGTGCTGGCGTACCTGTTGAGCAAGGGCATTTCCGTTATTCCGAAGTCCAGCCGCCGAGAGCGCCTAGCGGAAAATTTCGCGGCTGCCGAGGTGGAGCTTGCACAAGAGGATGTTGCCGCACTCGATGCGCTCGACGGCCAGGAAGGTTTTGGCCGCATGTTTAAGGATCCGCGTGAATTCCCTGGCGCTAAATAGCCGGGCACAGTCCCAGCGCGAGCGATAGAACCCGCCTTCCACGCTTTGTTTCTCCTTCACCATATTCTTCTTATTCCTTATAAATAGGGATAAATAGGGGAGGGGCGGAGCGTGGAAGGCGGGTTTTGTTGTGCTTTCTGGCAGTGGGCGTGCAAGGGGGTGAGGGTGCTCTAAGGGATGCCGCAGGGGGCCGAAGATCTGCACAATGGCTGCGAAGTTTCGCTTTGCTAAATTAGATTCACTGTTTGGAGTTTCCTGTGGGGGTGTTGGCAATGCGATAGAAATCCCATGTCATCGCGGGGGTAGGGGGTAATAAAAGTGTGCGTTATTAACTTTTCTTGGCAGGATTTACAACCTTGCAAGAGAGGTTAGGTAACTTACTGGGCAAGGCAAAACGTGACTGAAGACACTGTAGTTAGTCTCTCACCGCGGTTTGTGGAGAAAAGATTCCCTTGTAAGGAGAGCGACATGACTGACGCACCTGCTTCGATTGACTCGCGCCGCGAACCGACGCCGCAAGAGTTCGTCGAGATGCGCGATAGCTCGCAGTTTGCGAAGCTGCGCGGCACATACCGCAAGTTCACCTTCCCCATGACAGTGGCGTTCTTTCTGTGGTACGTCCTCTACGTGCTGGCCGCAGTTTTTGCGCCCGACTTCATGGCCATCGAGCTTGGCGGCGGTTGGAACGTCGGCCTTATCTTCGGCTTGGCTCAGTTCCTGACCACCTTCATCATTACGTACATCTACGTCAATTACGCCAACAAGAACATCGAGCCGCAGGCGGCGGCTATTCGCCAGGAACTGGAGGGCTAAACCATGCAGACCATTACCTTGGCCCAAGCGGAATCCTCCGCTGGCAATCCGATTTTGAACATTGCGGTCTTCGCCGCCTTCCTTATCGTCACCATGTACGTGGTGCTGCGTGCCGGTAAGTCCACCAAGGAAGCTTCTGACTTCTACACCGGTGGTGGTAGCTTCTCCGGCCGCCAGAATGGCCTAGCTATTTCCGGTGACTACCTCTCCGCCGCGTCCTTCCTGGGCATCGTCGGTGCTGTCGCCCTCAACGGCTACGATGGCTTCCTTTACTCGGTCGGCTTCTTCGTTGCCTGGCTCGTCGCCCTGATGCTCGTCGCGGAGCCGATGCGTAACGTCGGCCGCTTCACCATGGCCGACGTGCTGTCCTTCCGCCTCAAGCAGCGCCCGGTGCGCGTGGCGGCCGCGATTTCGACCCTGTTCGTGTCGCTGTTCTACCTCATTGCCCAGATGGCCGGTGCCGGCTCCCTGGTTGCCGTGCTGTTGGACATTCACGAGTTCAAGTGGCAGGCCGTCGTCGTCGGCATCGTGGGCATCCTCATGATTGTCTACGTCCTCGTTGGTGGCATGAAGGGTACGACCTACGTGCAGATGATCAAGGCCGTGCTTCTGGTCACCGGCGTGGTCATCATGTGCATCCTGACCTTCGTCATGCTGAAGGGTGGCTTCAGCACGCTCTTCACCCAGGCCATTGATATGCACGCCAACTCCGCTGCTATCCAGGAGAAGGGTTACGAGGCCTCCCAGATCATGGAGCCGGGCCTGAAGTACGGCAAGAACCTCACCACCAAGCTTGACTTCATCTCCCTGGGTATCGCCCTCGTGCTGGGTGTTGGTGGCCTGCCGCACGTGCTCATGCGCTTCTACACGGTGCCGACCGCGACCGAGGCTCGCCGCTCCGTTACCTGGGCCATCGTCATCATCGGTGCCTTCTACCTCATGACCCTGGTTCTGGGCTACGGCGCTGCCGCCCTCGTTGGCCCGGACCGCATCCTCGCCGCACCGGGTGGCGCCAACGCAGCAGCACCGCTGCTGGCACTCGAAATCGGTGGTTCCATCTTCATGGCGGTCATCTCCGCAGTCGCCTTCGCCACCGTGCTGGCCGTTGTGGCTGGCCTGGCCATCACCGCGTCGGCCTCCATCGCGCATGACGTCTACCACTCCGTCATCCGCAACGGCGAGTCCACCGAAGCCGAGCAGGTCCGCGTTTCCCAGATCACCGTGGTTATCCTCGGCATCGTGTCCATCATCCTGGGCATCCTGGCCATGACCCAGAACGTCGCCTTCCTGGTCTCCCTGGCCTTTGCCGTGGCAGCATCCGCCAACCTGCCGACCATCCTGTACTCCCTGTACTGGCGCCGCTTCAACACCGCAGGTGCTGTGGCATCGATGTACACCGGTGTTATCTCCTGCCTGGTGCTCATCTTCCTGTCCCCGGCAGTTTCCGGTACTCCGACCTCGATGTTCCCGAACGCCGACTGGTCCATCTTCCCGCTGTCCTCTCCGGGCCTCGTGACCATCCCGCTGGCCTTCTTCGCCGGTTGGATCGTGTCCATCATGACCCCGCCGGACAACCTGGAAGAGCTGTCCGCCGAGATGGAGGTTCGCTCCCTGACCGGTGTGGGCGTGGAGGCTCCGGTGGACCACTAAGCGCCACCTCAAGCACTACATTCCAGACGGTAGCGGGTAGACTCTAACCTCGTGTTTTACCCGAAGCCTCGTTATAGGGCGGTGCCAGCGCGTTCTGGTGCCGCCCTTCTGGCGTGCGTGCTCGGTGCCACGGCCCTTGTCGCGTGCTCGCCTGCGAATGAAGAAGACTCCACGGTGGGGCGCCCAACGCACACCGGCACGGCCGCTCCCGGTCCCATCGCGCATAAGAAGGGCGATCCACAGCTCGCGGCGGTAGGGGACTCCGTGGGGCAATTCCTCAAGGGCGATGACGAGAAGTCAATCACGTACTACCGCATTGAGACAGGCATGCACATGGGCTCACCCACCGAGCACCAGCCGCGCTATGCGCTCAGCCTGATCAAGCTCTACATCGCCGCCTACGTGCTGGAGCACGGTTCCTTCGAAGACAAGTACCTAGCGCTGGACATGATTGCTGATTCTTCGGATGAGAGCGCCGGGAAGCTCTTTGAGAAGTACCCGCGGTCCATCGATGCAATCGCCAAGGAGTATGGGCTGGACTCTACGTCAGCGGGGGAGGATTGGGGGCGCTCGATGACTTCAACCTATGACGTGGTGCGCTTCATCGTCCAGCTCTTGGAAGATGATCCGACGCACCCAGTTTTGGTGGCGATGTCCCACGCCGATGCCGTCTCAGCCGATGGCTACCAGCAAAACTATGGCACCGCGAAGCTCAGTGACGTTGTGGGATCAAAATGGGGCTGGTCGGACAGTAAGGACCGCCATTCCTCGGTGTCCTTTGGGGAGAACTTTGTTGTGGCTGCCTCCATCGAGGGCTCAGCCGAGGATCTCACGTCTTATGTACGCAAGGAAATTACGGGAAAAAACCTCGTGAAGGGAAATAACTTGAACAAGGAGGCGCTGGCTCATCCTGGCGCTAGCACCACGCGCTTGACGACGTCTACCGTTGCCCCCTCCAGCACCTCAAAGCCAGCGGCGTCCACAGAATCGCCGGCACCGGCGTCATCGACCACGTCGTCGTCCTCCAAGCCGTCTTCTTCGGCAACGAAGACAACGGCGGCGCAGTAGAAACCAGCGCCGCCGCGTGTTGATTAGCCCATGGATTTGCGCACGGTGTTGAGGATATCCACCGCGCCGCGCACCTGGTCATTGCTGATGGAAGAACCAGCGATGTTGATGCCATCGGCGCTGACGCTGGAGCCGCGCCCGGTGGGATCCGGCAGGGAAACATTGGGCAGCGGGATGTCGTCAGGCACTGCCGGGATGTCCTTGACCTTTGGCGGCTCCACAGCACCATCGCCCGGGGTCCACTGGCCCCAGTCGTTGGCGTAGACGGTGTTGATATCGCACGTTATGCCGTCGATAGTGGCTTGGTTCTTGGCCTTCTGGTGGATGGTGGTGCGCGGGTGGAGCTTTCCGCCAGAGCCCCAGTCGTGCATCCAGTAGAACTGGCCGATGCGGTCGGCAACACACCAGTCGATGACGTTGTAGTTGCCATACACGCCAGTCTGGTAGCCCGCGGCGCTCAGCGCTGCGGAGAAGGCCTTGAGGTAGGGGCGGATCTGGTTCTCGTACTGGGCGCGGGTGGGATTGTCATCGATGGCAATGTAGATGGGGCGCCCGGTCGGTCCGCCCGCAGCCTTGTGGATGGCGATGGCCTGCGGTGCATGGACTGCGGCGCCCGCAGCGCCGTTGAGCCAGTCCGCAGTTTCCGCGCGTCCAAACTGGTAGATGGAAGCGGTCTTAAGGCCTGCCGCTGCGTTGGCCTTGGTCTCCGCCAGGGTGACAGGCTTGCCCTTCATCCATTCTGCGCCGGGGCGGCGTTGGGATACGTAGCGGATGGTGCCGAGGTGGCCGGCTGCCTTGATGGCGCGGGCGGAAGGAACACCGGCAGAGAAGTCGATGATGGTGCCCAAGGCTGGGCCCACGGCGAGAGCAGCGGGCGCCTGGCTACCGATGGCACCGGCGGCCAGCGTGAGAGCACCGGCCTTGAACAGGGAACGACGGGAAAGCGACATGGTGGGAGTTCTCCTTGGGGGGCGGTGAAGAAGAAAGTTTCCGCAATCACTTTAGTCACAAAGGTTAAAAATTGCACCAGGGGTAGCATTTGTTGGGTGCGACGGCAATCCCTTTGTTTAAAGGTGCTTAAGGCTCTGTCGTGCGGAACGTGACGTTAGTGGGATTTTCCACCGTGCGGGAGACGGTGCAGTCCTTTTCTTGGGAGATGCGCACGAGGCGCTCCACCATGGACTGGGCTTGGCGCCCGGCGTCGGTATCGGGAAAGCGGAGGGAGAATTCCACGTCGACGTCGCTCAGTCGCGAGGCCCCGTCTTCGTCGACGCGGGTGCCTTCAACGTGGACGTCGAAAATCTCCGGCTCTGTGCGGCGCGAGGTGACCACGTCGATGTCCACGGCCGAGCAGCCCGCCACGGCGGCGAGCAGCAACTCAACTGGGCTGAGTAGTCCCTCAGCGCGGCCGAACTCGAGGCTGATTCCTTCGGCATTCGTGGCGCGGTAGTGGCCTGTATCGATGCGGGTGACGTCGACGGAGTATTTCTTGGTGATGTTGCTCATAGCGTCATCCTAGTGATGGTGGGGGAGCCGGGTAGCGGGGAGGGAGCCGAGATTTGCAAGCCTTAACCGCGTCGTGGTGAGCGGCGGAAAGGTCAGGTAGGTCAATTTGCAAAGTTATCTGATGGGGGCGGGGCTGTGACTCACGTCTCTTTAGATCGGTAATAGTGGTGCAAACAATTTTTCGACCCAAAGGAGTAGTGGCTATGGAAACCGTGGATGCTCGTGACTGGCTAGACAAGCTCGTCGCCCTCACGCACCAAGAGAAGCCTGGCGTGGAAGACGTGGAGAAGGTTTTCGAGCCCGGGGGCTTCTGGCGGGATCTTGCCGCGGTGACGTGGAACCTGCACACCGCCGAAGGTTCGGAAGCCATCGCCGCGATGATCGCTGGCACTGACGCTGCGCTCGACAACCCGGAGATAACAGAGGTGGATGACGAAGGCAATGGCGTAACGCGGGTCCACTTCACGTGTGAGTCTGCGAACTTCTATGTCACCGCCGTCGCGCGCCTGCGCGACGCTAAGGCCTGGACCTTCCTCACCTCCGCGCGCGAGCTCAAGGATTTCCCGGAGCCTAAGGGGCGCCGCCGCCCGCTGGGCACGGAGCACAAGGTGGTCAAGGGCGCTAAGAACTGGGCGGACCTGCGGGAGGAGCGCCATGCGGCACTGGGGCATACGGAACAGCCCTACGTCCTCATTATCGGTGGTGGCCAGGGCGGTATCGCGCTCGGGGCGCGCCTGAAGCGCCAAGGTGTTCCCACGCTTATCGTCGATAAGGCGGGCCGCCCCGGCGACCAGTGGCGCGGCCGCTACCACTCGCTGTGCCTGCACGATCCCGTGTGGTACGACCACCTGCCGTACCTCCCCTTCCCAGATGACTGGCCGGTGTTCACCCCGAAAGACAAGATGGGGGACTGGCTGGAGCACTACGTGGGCATCATGGACTTGGATTACTGGACCAATAGCGAGTGCATGAAGGCCTCCTTCGATGAGTCCAGCGGCACGTGGAAGGTCACCGTTCGCAAGGACGGGGAAGAGATTCTTCTGGAACCCACACAGCTGGTTCTGGCCACGGGCATGTCCGGTGTGCCGAATCGTCCCCACCTGGAGGGGCAGGAGAACTTCGCCGGGGAAATCCGGCACTCCTCGGAACACCCGGGTGGCGCAGGCGATGAGGGCAAGGACGTCATTGTGCTGGGCGCGAACAACTCCGCCCACGACATCGCCGCGGACCTCTACGCGCATGGTGCGCGGCCGGTCATGATTCAGCGTTCCTCCACGCACATCGTGCAATCGGACACCCTCATGAAGGATGTCTTTGGCCCGCTCTACTCGGAAGAAGCCGTGGAGGCCGGTGTGGATACGGACAAGGCGGACCTCCTCTTTGCTTCCTGGCCCTACGCTGTGCTTCCCGACGTCCACCGTGAAGTCTTCGATGGCATCCGTGAGGCCGATAAAGACTTTTATGACGGTTTGGAGAAGGCCGGCTTCCAGAACGACTTTGGCGATGACGGCTCGGGTCTTTATCTGAAATACCTGCGCCGTGGTTCGGGCTACTACATCAACGTCGGTGCCAGCGAGCTGGTCATCGACGGCTCGATCCCGGTGAAGTCTGGCGTGTCCATCGCGGAGGTGAAGGAAAAGTCCGTGGTGCTCACCGACGGTACCGAATTGCCCGCCGATGTCATCGTGCTGGCCACCGGTTACGGCTCTATGAATGGCTGGGCCGAGCAGTTGATTTCTAAGGAAGTTGCTGACACCGTGGGCAAGTGCTGGGGCTTGGGCTCGGATACCACCAAGGATCCCGGCCCGTGGGAGGGCGAGCTGCGCAACATGTGGAAGCCCACTCAGGTGCCGCAGCTGTGGTTCCACGGCGGCAACCTGCACCAATCGCGCCACTATTCGCGCTACCTAGCGCTTCAGCTCAAGGCGCGCTATGAGGGGATGGATACTCCGGTCTATGAACTGGCGCCGGTGTACCACACCTCTTAAGACAGAAGAGTGCAGGCAGGAGCCTGCGGAAGTAGACGGCATTCTCATGAGGGGGCTAAAAGGCGGGTAGTCATTTAAAAGGAAATTCACATTGTGGTCACGCGGTCGCAAACTCCGGGCCATAAACTTTCCTTGTCTCTGTCGGTTGCTCCATGGCTTAAACCATGAAGCAACCTCACTACTTCGTTTTGATAGGAAGATCTATGACTGCTCGCCGCCTGCTCGGCACCCTGGTCACCGCCTCGGTGGCCGGTACGTTCCTCGTTGTCCCCGCCTCCGCCGCCGAACCAACAGAAGGCTTGGGCTCGCGCTTTAGCATCGGAGTGCTGCCGGATACTCAGTTCTATTCCCGGTATTCCACCCCGGAAACCGGCAACCTGGCCCAGGCACGCTACGGCAGCGAGCCTTTTAAGGCGCAGGTCGAGTGGCTGGTGAAGAACCAGGAAGCGCTCAACATGGACTTCGCTACGCACCTTGGTGACGTGGTGGACCAAGCGGATGTGGAAGGGGAGTGGAAGGTCGCCGATGAGGCCATGAAGGTCCTCGATGACTCCGATCTGAACTACTCCATCCTGCCGGGCAACCACGACATGATTGAGGATAAGTCAGCGCACCCGTACAACGACCACTTCAGTGCCGAGCGCGCCAAGACCGCCAACCCGGAAACCTTCCAAGAGCGCCACACCGCGGTCAATAACGACTCCGAGTACCACATTTTTGAGGCCGAGGGCCAGAAGTACCTGGTCCTGGCGCTGGGCTGGCGCGCGGATGATGCGGCGTTGGACTGGGCGCAGGGCGTTCTCGATGCCCACCCGGATCTGCCGGTCATCCTTACCAGCCACGAGGTGCTCAACATCGATGGCGCCGGCGAGGTCTTCTACTCCGAGGACTACGGTAAGGGCCTGTGGGACAAGTTCATCAAGAAGAACGACCAGATTTTCCTCACCATGGGCGGCCACCACCACGGCGCGGGCTACCGCGTGGATAAGAACGATGCTGGCCACGATGTCATTGGTATCCTGCAGGACTACCAGATGGCATACCAGGGCGGTAACGGCCTGCTCGGCGTGCTTGAGTTCGACCTGTCCGGCAACGAGCTGGAGATGACCGCCCTGTCCCCGTGGGTCGCGCAGAAGCCGGCAAAGGAGCTCACGCAGTTCGACAAGCTCATCCTCGATGGCAAGGGCGATAGCTACCACGTGCCGCTCAACTTCAAGGAGCGCTTCGCTGACTTCGCCCCAGACTGGTCCATCGGCGATGAGAATGACCCGGACCTTGGCCAGAAGGCCCGCGACATCGCTGAGGAAGGCTACACCCCGTACACCATCCCGAAGGATCAGCTTCCGGAGGGGCCGAACGACTTCGTGAAATCCGACAACACCGTCTTCCACTGGCGTCCGGGTCAGACTAAGAACAAGGATGGCAAGCAGCTTAGCGACGGCGACGTGGCCACCGAAGGCGCCATCATTCCGGATGCCTTCGGTGCTGATGGTGCCGGCGACCTCGTTCGCGGGGGTGGTCCTTCCAACACGGGCGAGCGCATCACCTACACCAAGGACCACCACCCGCTGTCCTCTGATTCTGGATCCCTCTACTGGTCCGACCCGGCTGGTCAGGCCGCAATGGCGGAGTTCCGTTCCAAGGAAGGCGCTGAGATCAACAAGGTCGATACTTCCGCGGGCTACACCTTCGAGTCCTTTGTGAAGATTCCGAAGGATTTCAACGGCTCTGAGCACGGCTGGGGCAGTGCGCTCTCCCGCGACTCCAGCATTGCTGAGCTTGTCGACGGCTCCGAGGACACCGACCCCACCGTCATGTTCGGCATCTCCAACCTGCGTGAGCTGCGCTGGTGGGCGGAGCCCAAGGAAGGCGAAGGCTCGACCGTGTGGTCCCACGAGGTGCCCACCGATGAGTGGATGCACATCGCTGTGGTGAACAAGCCGGATTCCGACACCGTTGAGATGTTCATCAACGGCGCACCGATCCTGCGCAACGCCAAGGGCGCTGAAGGTCTCCTCCCGCGCGACCTGCAGTGGGTCATGGGCGCTGGCTTTGATAACCGCAAGCCGCAGGACCCGTGGTACGGCTGGATTGGTGAGACCCGCCTGACCCAGGGCGTTCTGGACTCCGATGAGTGGCTCACCGCCCGCCCTGCCGCAAAGGAGGAAGGGCCGACCACCTCCACCACGACGCCTAGCGAGCCAACCAAGCCCACTGAACCGACTCACACCAACGAACCTTCCGCCGACGACATGGCTGCGGCCTTCTTCGCCGGCTCGAGCCGCGGCGCGAAGATTATTGCTCCAATCCTGGCAGTCATCGCAGTCCTTGGCGGTGCTGCCTACGGCCTCATTCCCACCATCAACCGCATCTTCGGTCTGAACATCCCACAGCCACAGCTGCCGAAGATTCCGGGCCTGAACTAGAGAGCTCAGCCCACTAACCTCCATCCCCCGTCTCACAGTGAGACGGGGGATTTTCTGTTGTGTTGCTACATTTCGCGGCGGTCACTATTTGTTAGAAACGTTGCTTCGATGAAGCGGCTTCGCTGCGTGGCCAACGGCAATCTAGTTATGGACAAACCATTCTGGAATGAGTAGTGTGAAACTTATGGGACGGCCTCGTAAATTCAATGAAAAAGAAGTTCTTGCCGGCGCGATCGCGTTATTTGGCACGAACGGATTCACTGCAGTCTCAGTGGATGATGTGGTGAATCAACTGGGACTTAACCGGTCCAGCTTCTACAACCTTTATGGCTCGAAGCATGGACTGTTTCGTGCAGCAGCTGAAACGGTGTGCGCTGAAGCTGAAGGCGGCCGAGTATCGGATGCGACAAAGGACTTCGTGGTGGTGGCACTGGTTGAGGTGGCGCCAGTCAGTAAGGATTTACGCGAGCTTATCCAGCGGGCTTATGAACTGTGCTTCACGGGCCCGGAATCGTTAGGGCAGCATGCGCTCGCCCGTGCACAAGGACGCAAACACTAAGGGGAGGCATCATGAACAACAAACTCACTCTGACAGAAACAGAACTCATCGTCGAACCACTCGGGCTAGATAAGCTCTGGTTGTTGCGACCGGCTATTTGGTAGCAGTGTCGT
>NZ_KV813930.1:0-256 GCF_001813755.1 Corynebacterium sp. HMSC074H12 | reverse complement strand
GTCTGCGTCCCTCCATCGACATGCTGGAAGCATCTGACAAAAGGCATCAGTCATAAGGCGTTTTCACGGCTGAAAACGCCATTTACTCATTGCAGATGGCGTTTTTAGACCCAAAGATGCCCTTTGCCAGATGCCTTTTACGGGACGCCTTCCTGACGTAGGCCAATTTAGTGCGGAACAATCCCCCCCCCTCACCGCCAAACAACACCTGGTAGCAGTGTTACCTGACTTAGGCCAATTTAGTGCGGAAGTTCGC
>NZ_KV813929.1:510-54439 GCF_001813755.1 Corynebacterium sp. HMSC074H12 | reverse complement strand
GCGTCTTTCCTCCTTCGCTACCGAATCGTTCGGGCAGATACTAACCCAAGCGTTGGCCCATCATGCAGGTATTGGACCAGGCGCATTCATCTTGTACGACGTGACCACCTTGTATTTTGAAACCGATACTGCTGATGAGCTTCGTAAACCCGGGTTTTCCAAAGAGCGCCGTGTAGAGCCGCAAATCCTTGTCGGGCTGCTTACTGATGCCACTGGGTTTCCACTGCATGTGGGCGCGTTTGCTGGTAACTCGGCAGAAACCCACACGATGCTGCCAATGATCACACAGTTCCAAGAGGCCTACCAACTCGACGAGGTCACCGTCGTCGCCGATGCAGGCATGTTCTCCGCGGCGAACAAACAAGCATTGATAGATGCAGGGCTGCACTACATCTTGTCGGTGAAGACCCCCACCGTGCCTGAGGTAATTGAAACCTGGCGGCGGGAAAACCCCGGTGAAGACTACACCCACGGCCAGATCTGGACACAAACCTCGGCAAGCGATGGGCGCAAACACACAACCCCGAATACGGTGACGCATTACCAGTACTCCCACGACCGGGCCAGACGCAGCCTGCGCGGAATCAAAGAACAAGTCGCAAAAGCCAAACGCGCTGTTGACGGCGATATCGCAATCAAGCGCAACCAGGCGCACAATCCACACGCTGTATCCGAAATGCTAAACGGCCCCGCGGAAGCGGCAACTTCACACGAGGCCTGCATCGATGACATGGCAGCTTTGCAAGGCATACCTCCCACCGATACCCCCCACACTAACGGCGCCGACGACAAATTCAACAAACCATTGGGGTATCCCAGACCAGCTCTGCGTAAGCAAAGACGGCGTTGTACGCGTGTGTGGTTTCGGTCTCTACATTGGTCTGAGGTTTAAAAACCGCAGACTCTACTCCACGATCACAGCCGAAAACGTTGCGGAGTTCTATACGGCCCATGACGGTGAATTCCTCTTCAGCGTGCCACTGCCGATCACGTTGAGCCACAGACCACCAGGTGGTCAGATCAACATCAACCTCGTTGAAGGAATGAAACACCGCCAACCACCACGGATGAACCCGAAACTATCCAAACCCCGGCCGAAACGCAGGCCACAACCATAAACCGCTAGAAGTGTCCAAGACCTCCATGGACTCCGTGCCCAAAAAAAGAGACCGGACTCCATACCCCAAGTCCTATGGACATAACAAAGAAACACTAGGGGGTAGACAATCAACAACTAATGAGTTATGGTCAACACACTTGCCCGATTGTCACCCAACTCACATTGGAAGGAACTTTTAATGCTCACCATAGACCTTGTCGAAGTGTGCTCAAAAGCTGACACCACTACTGAGTCCCCTGCGCTCTCCCAGTCTCCGGGAAATTGCGCCTCCTGCACAGGCTCCAATTCCCCAGGCCTGCCCTCAACCTCGTCAGCACCCACACCAACTGTTGACAAAGAGCTCGAAAGGCTCCTCGCCTAAATAGACATAAAATCTTCAGGCAGTCGGACTTACTTCCCCGTATTTCCGACCGCCTGTCCCGTTTTCGAACATCCAAAAGAGCGACATGCTTTTATCCACACCCTTTGAACTTCTCCAAGGCCCCACCCGGCAATATATTATCTCCCAATTCTCTATCAATAGAGTTGAAAAAGACCAAGCTTTACACTATGAACAAAGCCTCGAAGCGCTCAGGATCTCCCACAAAGACGTACTAAAAAGCACGGTAGAAGTGAATCTTGTATACATCGGGAATAAACTACCCGATGTTCCAAATATCTCGAACTTTATATCACTTTACTCCCCTAGCATGCAGTGGCCCCAAAGCAAAAACCGGCGAAAAGTCGTAGATTTTCTGATTTACGAGAAAGGTAATCCCCACCAGCTCACGGGCCGCGACAAAAATCGTCCTAATGTAACTTATTCCTTCGACCCACTCAAACGCTTTAGAAGTAGTATCAACTGGTTTCGGAGCGGGCGCCCATGTCCACTATGTTCCATTGCAATAGAAAGAAGTAGTGAACCAAAGGCAGAGGCTACCATTAAGAAAGCATTAAATTCAGCCAAGAATGATCCCCATAGGGGTAGCTCTAAAGAGCTAGAGGCAATCCAAACATTGAACATACTCAGTGCAATTACAGATGCAATAACACTTGGCCTGGCAATCAAGAATAATGATCCTCACGCAGCAGATACCCTTCGATACGCTGAGTTCCAAGATCTAACTAATGGGCTAGTACACACCGCTGTCCTCCCCACGGATCCAAAGTGTAATCATGAGGGATTCTATGGAAAATAAATACAGCAATGACGCAACAAGGTTACAGATTCGACGCTCTATACCGGCCATCGACCTCACTACCCTTAGGGCTGTACGAAGCCAACTATGTGCAGGAAATGCACTTACAATTGACAGTGGATTCGCAATTTCACCTCTAAGCGCGGCCTCCGCTAACCATTGGATCATGCGGCTTGGTGAGTTTGACTACGCACTGGACCTAGATAATTCCCAACCAATTGATCCCCCCGCAAAAGACATCCACTCTCGCCAACCAAGTCTCACTAACGCAGACCGACATATCAATATAGAAGCTCGCTCACTGGAGCAAAGTGACCTTCATGCTATTTTAAACAACTGTTTCCTAAAGCCCCTGACTTCCCCAGAGATGAGCCGTCCATATGCCAGTGCCGGCAGTTTATATCCAGTACAGGTATTCATACTCGCCAGGCAGGGACGACAATGGGAACGCTTCCACCTACTACCATTAGCTCGCCGCTTGGAGAACCTAGGCCCAGTCCCATTTACAGAAATATTTAACTACGTTGGATGTGATGGACCGGTAGCTCTAGAACAGGTCGACCTAGTACTGGGATTCGGAATAATTCCCGAAATCTCAATAGCAAAATATCGACTTCGCGGTTACAAGTTCTCACTCATTGAGATTGGAGAAATGATCCAAGAAGTAACCAGGAACGCTGGTTCTATGAACTTCTCTACCAGACCATATGGGTATTTTGACGAACTTTCTATAGCAAACCTATGGGGATTAAATCCTGATGATATCTGGATTGAGCAACTCCAACTCCTCGCTAAGGAAGACTCATGAAAAGCCTACAATTCCGGTATTCACCTCTCTCGGACGAATCCATCGCTATTGCAGACGTCACAAATCTAGCATCAGGAATCGGATTCGGGGAGCCACAGAGCGAGCTACGCGCTACGGCAGAAGCACTCGAACGATTCTGGCAGAAACGGGGGCCAAGCGATCACGCGAAAATCTACAGTCTTTCGAACGCTTTCAACGATGATAAATTGATGGTTTCAGAGCAAGCACAGAATGTAACAGATTCATCCGGAACAGCAATACATCGCAGCCTTGAAAAGGCCATTGAATCTGCATGTCTCGAATTTATCGAAAGACAATCGTTAATTGCCCACTGGAGATTCTCAACCCATGGAGTAGAACTATCCATGAACAATCCAGCTGAAAATGATCACCCTTCAGAAACCTGGCGGATTTACGAAATATCAATATTTGAAGGCGTATACGTTTGCCTAGCATTATTTAGCTCACCTGCGAAAAGCACTCAGTACTCTGCCGGCGCTGCTTCGGGATTCCATCTTCAAAGTACTGCAGAGAAGGCGCTGAGAGAATGCCGCCAAGCAATTCTATCTATGCAAGACAACTTGTTTAGACGATTGACGGGACGCCCATTAATGGACTGCATACAAGACGAGTATCTCAAGGCAAATAAACCAAATACATCCGAAGAATGGAGTAATTCAACCGCACTGCGGATTACAATTCCTTCACAGCTACGACGAACACCTAATAACGCTTTAGAGCTGCTAGCGAATACAACAAACCCGCCACTAATGCTAGTAGATAGTCTTTCCTATGACGGTTCGCCTTGGTACATAGCCCGGCTTCTAAGCAACGACTGGCCCTCGGGACTGCAGGACGATAGACCTGGTGCATTAAAAACTCTAAGCACCTACCTTGGAAACGAATTCAGACCCGGGCCGGTCCCCTTCGGATAAATTCATCTGACATCACGATAATCACGAGTCATTTAAAAATGGATCCCGAATGCAACTTATACGACAAGTCATTACACAATCTTGGAAACTATCGCCTTGGAACAACTTTTTAGTCCTCGTCTCCATTGTAATCTCGTCAATTTCTACAGTTATTGCCCCGTATGTTCTCGGTGGTGGAGTCAGCTCTCTCCTTAATAGTTCAAACAGGGAGGACTTCATTACAATTGGCCTACAGCTTTCTATACTCTATTCTCTGATTTGGTTTTTAGGAACATCCTCAAGATACATATTATTTCCAACGTATGGAACGATTGAGCAAAAGCTGCAGTCCGAGCGAATGGCCAGGTCTCTCACCGATAGCATCGATGCCAGCCCTAGCGCACGATCGCATGCTGATAATGGAGAGATCTCATTTGCCATTGATAGCGAGGCCTCCGCATATCGTGACACATTATCCAGCATCTACCTGTCTATATTGCCGGCAACCATTTCTTTAACCTCCGGCATTTTCCTAGTCGTTATTGCCAGCACTTGGTTAGAAGGAATAATCCTCACAGCAGCCATTGTGACCTATTGTGCGGTCAGCTACCGGCTAATCCAAAGCCACCAGAACGCCCAGACAAAGTTTTTCAAAGAGAGCATGCGCAGTTTCGGCGTCCTAGGGAATTCTTTGTCCCTCTGGAAAGAAGCGACAGTGTTTTCTACCCAAGCATTTTTGGAATCTCGCTATAGAAAGGATCGAAGTACTGTAGAACGCGCTGGAGTCTATTCCTATACCATGACGCGGCGGCTGTATGTTGCCCAAGGAATCGTTTTAGCAATAACGATTTGTGTTCTCATTATAGCCATTATCCTTCGAACAAGTAATGGAGATGCGCAGGCAATCGGATCAATTATCTCGTCTACAGGAATCGCCATTGCAGCCATTACGCCTCTTCAATCCGTCGGATTTGGAGTGTCCACACTCGCTGTTTCAGTTTCCCATGCGAGTGAAGCAAGCGAAAAGATTCGCCCAACGGGGATCGTCTCCGCAACAAGCCAAAACGTGGATTTGTGGAATGAACAAATACTGCGTTTGTCTGACATGGCAGCTTCGGCACACCAGCGACATGAGCAAAGACCAATCTGGGTTCTTGGCCCAAGCGGCTCAGGGAAAACGACGGTTTTGGAAGGGTTCCTAAATCTAAATGAATATTCATTACCCTTGCAACAAGAATCTCGTGAGATAAGGGAAAATTCAACGTATGCGTCTCAAAGCGCAAGCCTGTTAAACGCCAACGCCATAGACAACGTTGTTTTTGGCAGATCAATAGCCGTGTGCAAAGCTGACGAGTTACTCACAGCAATAGGACTACACGAGTTTTCTTCAACGGGCTGCAAGAAGAACTCCGATGTAGCGGGTGAAGACGGTGGGGCATCCGGTGGGGAAAAACAAAGAATCGCCTTGGCACGAGCATTGATCGCTAAGCCTGGGTCAATTGTGGTCCTCGATGAGCCAACCAGTAGCTTAGACAAGAATTCACGGGCATTGGTGTGGGGAATTATTGAAGATCTTGCACGCGAAAAAACGGTCATTGTTTCAACGCACGATGCCTCAGCACCTATTCGTCAAGACGATACGGTGCTTCAATTAACCAATGCCAATGAAGCACCTTTATCAAAGCCAAAAGAGCCTCCCAGTGAAGCTTAGTTTCTCTTACTCGCTATCCGTGGACAGTGCTGCCACGAAGGCCTCCTGCGGCACCGAAACGGAGCCGATGGACTTCATGCGCTTCTTACCGGCCTTCTGCTTCTCCAGCAGCTTGCGCTTACGGGAGATATCGCCGCCGTAGCACTTGGCCAGCACGTCCTTGCGCATCGCGCGGATGTTTTCACGCGCGATGATCTTCGAGCCAATCGCCGCCTGGACGGGAACCTCGAACTGCTGGCGTGGAATGAGCTCCTTGAGCTTCTTCGTCATCTTATTGCCGTACCACTGCGCGGAATCGCGGTGCACAATCGCGGAGAAGGCATCCACCGGATCACCGTTGAGCAGGATATCTACCTTCACCAAGTCCGCCAGCTGCTCGCCAGCCTCCTCATAGTTGAGGGAAGCATAGCCCTTGGTGCGGGACTTCAGCATGTCGAAGAAGTCGAAGATGATTTCGCCCAGCGGCATGGTGTAGCGCAGCTCCACGCGGTCCTCAGAGAGGTAGTCCATGCCGCCCATCTGGCCACGCTTGGACTGACACAGCTCCATCGTCGAACCGACGAACTCTTCCGGCACGATGATGGTCATCTTCACGATCGGCTCGTAGACCTCACGCAGCTTGCCACTGGGCCAGTCCGACGGATTGTGCACCATGGACTCCTCGCCATCCTCCGCCACCACGCGGTAGGTCACCGACGGTGCTGTGGAAATCAGGTCGAGGCCAAACTCGCGCTCCAGACGGTCGCGCGTGATTTCCATGTGCAGCAGGCCCAGGAAGCCACAGCGGAAGCCGAAACCGAGGGCGACGGAGGTCTCGGGCTCGAAGGTGAGGGAGGCGTCGTTAAGCTGCAACTTCTCCAGCGCATCGCGCAGGTCCGGGAAGTCCGCCTGGGAGATCGGGAACAAGCCGGAGTACACCATAGGGTTCGGGTCGGCGTAGCCCTTGAGAGGCTCAGTAGCGCCATTCGACGCCCACGTAATCGTGTCACCGACCTTGGTCTCACGCACGTTCTTCACGCCGGTAATCAGGTAGCCCACCTCACCCGGGCCCAAGCCCTTGCACTTCTGCATGGTGGGGCTGACAATGCCCACCTCCAGCAGCTCGTGGTTGGTACCCGTGGCCATCATGGTGACCTTCTGACGCGGGGTCAGCTTGCCGTCCATCATGCGGATGTAGGTCACCACGCCGCGGTAGGTGTCGTAGACGGAGTCGAAGACCATGGCGCGGGCCGGGGCATCCTCGCCGAACTCGGACGTCGGTGCCGGAATGAGCTCCGCCACCTTATCCAGCAGCTCCGGCACGCCCTCGCCGGTCTTACCGGACACGCGCAACACCTCCTCCGGCTCGCAGCCGATGATGTGGGCAATCTCCAGGGCGTACTTCTCCGGGTCGGCCGCGGGCAGGTCGATCTTGTTCAGGACCGGGATGATCTCCAGGTCATTTTCCATGGCCAGGTAAAGGTTGGCCAGGGTTTGGGCTTCGATGCCCTGGGCGGCGTCGACAAGCAGGATGGCGCCCTCGCAGGCCTCCAGCGCGCGGGAGACCTCGTAGGTAAAGTCCACGTGGCCAGGGGTATCAATCATCTGCATGACGATCTCCTGGCCCTCGAACTCACCGGAGCGAGGAATCCAGGGCAAGCGCACGTTCTGCGCCTTAATGGTGATGCCGCGCTCGCGCTCGATATCCATGTTGTCGAGGTATTGGTCGCGCATATCACGCTCCTCCACCACCTGCGACAACTGCAGGATGCGATCAGCCAGCGTCGACTTGCCGTGGTCGATGTGGGCGATAATGCAAAAGTTTCGGATCTTGGACGGATCCGTAAACGTAGTGGCCGCGAAGTTTGTAGACATGTGTTTAGAATAGACGACATGTCTAGGTTGGCACGCATTCTCGGTATCGGAGGCCCCGAGCCTGTCGACGTCGGTCTCGAGCGCATCACCGAAGGCTTGGGGTTGAACCAGAATGATTCCGTAACGGAACCGCGCAAGGCCGCCGACATTCGCGTCGAGTGTGCCGCCGCCCACCCGCGCAGCGTCTTCTTCACCCCCGACATGGACGGGCAGGCAGACTCCGGCGAGGTTGTCTGGGTGTGGGCGCCCTCGGATGGCAAGCAGTCCCCGCCGCGCGAGCGGGCCGTGCTCATTGTCTCGCGCACACGCACCACCGTGCTGGGTCTGCTCATCTCCCCCAACCCGGGCCACGCGAACAAAGAGGAATGGCTCGATATCGGCACCGGCGAATGGGACGAATCCGGCCGGCAGTGCTGGGTGCGGATGGACCGCGTGTTGGAAATCTCCGAGGAACAATGCCGCCGACAGGGCACGCTCTTCCCGGAACGCCGCTTCGAGCGCATTGCCAACCGGCTGCGCTCGCGTTATCACTGGGCCTGATTTGGGGATTCGGTCCGAGCCCTGCTAAATTTTTTGGGATGCCGGGGCACGCTGGCGGTCAGGACCTTGGGTCCGCCTTCCTCGGTTGCACATTCCTACGACTCTAAGAGGTATAACGATGGCAAACATCAAGTCCAAGCAGAAGCGCATCCTGACCAACGAGAAGTCTCGTCAGCGCAACAAGTCCGTACGCTCCGCCGTGCGTACCGAGATCCGCAAGTTCCGTGAGGCCGTCGCCGCTGGTGACAAGGCTGCAGCCGAGAAGCAGCTGCGCGTTGCCTCCCGCGCACTGGACAAGTCCGTGTCTAAGGGCGTCTTCCACCGCAACACTGCGGCTAACAAGAAGTCCGGCATGGCCACCGCCTTCAACAAGATGGCCTAAATGAAACCGCTCCTGAAGTGGGTCGGGGGAAAGCGCCAGCTGCTACCCGCTATCCACTCCGTGCTGCCCGAGAGCTTCGATACTTATGTCGAGCCTTTCTTGGGCGGCGGAGCGGTTCTTTTTTCTTTGGCGCCCGAACGCGCCCGGGTCAATGACCTGAACACCGAGCTCATCACCGTCTACGAGGTGGTCCGCGATAACGTGGACGAGCTCATCGCCCTGTTAAAGGGCTATCCGAATGATTCGGATTTCTTCTACGAGATGCGCGCCCGCGACCGCGAGCCGGGGTTTGCGCACTTGAGCCCCGTCGAGCGCGCTGCCCGCACGATTTACTTGAATAAGACCTGCTATAACGGGCTTTACCGGGTGAATAACGCCGGCCAGTTTAATGCCCCGTTTGGCCGCTATGCCAACCCGAAGATCTGTGATGAGCCCAATCTGCGTGCGGTTTCGGAGTACCTGTCCTCCCACGACGTGACGTTTTATAACGGCGACTACGCCGCGGTGGAGGCCAACGAGGGGGATTTCGTTTACTTCGACCCGCCCTACGATCCGGTCAACCCCACGAGCAATTTCACCGGCTACCAATCGGGTGGTTTTGGCCGCGCGGACCAGATTCGTCTGAAGGAAACCTGCGACGACCTCAACGCCCGCGGGGTGAAGTTCCTGCTGTCGAATTCCGCGACGGACTTCATCAAGGAGCTGTACGCGGACTACCACATCGACATCGTGGGGGCCACGCGCGCGGTGAATTCCGTGGCCTCGAAGCGCGGAAAGGTCGATGAGGTGCTCGTGCGCAATTATGCTTAACGACGCCGCCTGGGACCTCGTCTACCCCCACATCGCCGCCGACATCGCGGACCAGGGCTTTGTGGTATTGCCCGCCGCGAAGCTGAAGGAGCTATCGGGCCGCGAGCCGCGGTTAATGGCCAAGCATGACTTTTCGGCGGCGCGCCCCGAGGTGTTTCGAAAGCACGGTTTGTCCATGCTGCCGATTCGCCGCGATGCCTACCTGATTGGCCGCTTTGACCTGTACCAGCCTTTCCCGGAGCAGGCCGGGCCGCTGAAGTCGATGCCAGTTCCGAGCCACATCCAGTCCATTGACTTCGAGAACCTGACCTCGGAGGCAGCGGCACTGACCGCGGCGAGCTTAAGCGGCATGCTCGAAGATTTCCTGGGCGGTGAGCTGGTGCCGACGGTCAGCGGGCGCATGTCGACGCTCACGCTGCCCATGCGTATCGGCGGGCGCGACGTGGTGGTGGACCGCGCCCAGATGGAGATCGATGCCGGCTTCGAATCCGCCGAACACCTCGTGCTCGTGGAGGCGAAGAACCACCTCTCCCCCGACTTCAACATCCGCCAGCTTTATTTCCCTTTCCGCCGCTTCTCGCTGGCTCTGGATAAAGAGGTGGTGCCGGTGTACCTGGTCTACTCCAACGGCATTTTCCATTTCTACCGCTACGCGTTTAGACAGCCGGAGGACTTCCGCAGCATCGAGCTCGTAAGCGCGGCGCGCTATGTTCTGGGCGAGTCCGGCGTAACTGATGCGACGGTGCGCGCGGTCCTGGAGCGCACACAGGTCGAGGGCACGCGCGTTCCTTTTCCCCAGGCGGACTCCTTTGCGCGGGTCATCAGCTTGCTGGAGAACCCTGTGCCCAAGGCGGAGATGCCCGAGGAATTTGGTTTTACTCCACGCCAGGCGGATTATTACACCAACGCCGCCCGCTACTTGGGCCTGAGCAAGCTCAACGGCACCCGCGATGAACGCAACCTCACCCTCATCGAGGCACTGGCCTGCCGCCCGGTGTTCCGGGACATGGTGCGGCACGTCGTGGATACGGGCCGAGCGGTGGATAAAGAAGAGGCAATGGTCTTCATGCGCGCGGCGAACCTGGGCCTGGGTGATTCGACCCTGCGCCGCCGCTCCGCCACGGTGGCGGCATGGTCGCAGTGGCTCGCGGAGCTGCTGGAACAGGCCTAGGCAGCCTGGATGCCGGCCCACACCAGAGCGCAGCCGGCCACCACGAAGAAGGCGCCGGAGGCTATGTCGATCCACGGGCCGGCGGCCAGGAGGCGGCGGCGAATCGCGCGGGTGGAAATAACCGTCGAGAGAAAGACGAAGAGCAGATAGCTCGACAGCGATAGGCTCAGCACCAGTGCCACCGATACCCACACCGGCGGGTGCGGCGGCAGCAGCGGGGCGACCATAGCGGCGAGGAAGAGCACGATCTTCGGGTTGGACAAGTTGGTAGCCAAACCCGTGCGGAAGACCTTGCCCACCGACCCCAAGCGTGCGGCCGCCTCCTCCTCATCGACGGGCGGCTGCTTGCGCAGCTCCAGCCCGGAGCGAATGGAGAGCACGCCCATAAACACCAGGAAACAGCCACCGATCACCTGAATCAGCGAGAGGACGCCGGGGAAGGCGGTGAGCAGGGCGGCCGCACCGAACACGGTCAGCGTGCACCAGAACAGCACGCCTACCTGGATGCCCGTCGCCGCCGCAATGGCGTGGCGGCGCGAGCGCGTGGCATAGCGCGTCACTAGGACGATGTCCGGGCCGGGTGCTGCCGCACCGACGAGATTCATCAGGAGGATGGCCGCAAACGCGGACCAGCTCATGACAGGCGCTCGAGAAGGTCCTCGCGGCCGAACATGCGGGCCGAGTCGAGGGCATTAGGCTGGCCGGCGGAGGGGTCGGCGCCGGCGTCGAGGAGGGCGTCGATCACCGCGTCTTCTTTCTTAAAAATCGCTCCGGCCAATGGCGACTGGCCACGGTCGTTAAGGAGGTTGACGTCGGCCCCCGCCGCGGCGAGCTGGCGTACCAGCTCCGCATGGCCGTGGTAGGCGGCAAGCATAATGAAGGACTGCCCGTCCTGGTTCACCATGTCCACGTTGACGCCCTGCTTGATGTACTCGAGCAGCGTGGCATCGCCGTTGCGGGCAAAGTCAAAAAGCTTGGTGGCAAAGTTCTGGATGTCATCCATGGAGGGTTAGTCTAGCGCGCTAGCTCCGCCACCCGTTTAACGGCCGCCTCGATGGCGAAGTCCTCGTCCCCGCCCTGGCCCTTGACCGCGGCATCCAGCTCCGCCATGAGGATCACGGCTTTGGTGATGTTCTCCCCCGACCAGCGCCGCGCCACCGGTTGGGTGAGTTTTACCGCGTAGGGCGCCATGCCGGTCTGGGAAGCCAGCGAGTACTGATCCCCGCGCGCGGAGTAGAGCCGCGCGATATTGCCCACCTTGTTAGCCAGCGCCGAGGCGATGGCCACGGGGCTCGCCCCTAACTGCAGCGCCCGACGGCACGTGGAGACCGCCGCCTCCACGCGGCCAGCCACAGCAGCATCCGCAATATCCCAATTGGCCACCTCAGCCACGCCCACGTAATACGCGTGCACCGCCTCGCGGGTTACCTTGCCACCTGTGTCGAAGACCAATTGCGAGATGGCGGAGGCGAGTTCGCGGAGGTCGGAGCCGACGCCGTCGAGAAGCGCCTGCACCACATCCGGGGTCGGTCGCACCCCGTGCGAGGCGAACTCGCGGGTGGCCCACTGCGCGAGCTCGTTCGGGTAGAGGGAAAAGACCTCATGCACCTCGGCCGCCTTGCGCAGCGCCGCGATGAGCTCCGGCGGCTTCTTCTTTTTCTTCAGCGTCTTCGCCGTCACCGAGTAGATCAAAATGAGCGTGATGCCGGGCATCGGGTCGGCGCAGGCGTCGAGGAGGATCGTCGTGACCTCCTTGCCGGCCCGCTCCACATCACTGATGACGATGACGCGGTCCTCCCCAAACAGGGAGGGGCTGGTCGCTTCCAGGATTTCGCCTTCGCTGACCTCGGAGGCCTTGAGCTTGGTTACCTCGCCGTGTTGGATACTCAGGCGGGCGCGCTCGGCCAGGAATTCATCATCGCCGAGGATGAGGTGCACGGGGGCTGAAGACATGCCTGTCATCTTAGCAACGCCGCGATGATCCACCCGCCGAGCAACAGCACCGCGATAGGGCCGGCGGTCACGGTGGTCACGGGCATCGAGGAGGCGACAAAGTGGATCCAATCCGCCAAGGGCTCAATGAGGATCACAAGCGGCCTGCCCAGCCCCACCTGCGCCAGGGCGGCGGCGATAAGCCCCACGACGGTGATGACCGGCACGACCGGAGCCACCAGCACATTGGCGATGACAGAGACCACCGAGACCCGCCCGGACATGAGCGCGATGAGCGGCATGGTCACGATATCCGCGGCGATGGCCACGGCGAAGGCGCGGGCGACAATACCTGTGCCCAGCACGCGCAACAGCAGCGGGCTGAGTACTACGATGCCGGCGGTCGCCGCCACGGAGAGCGCGAAGCCGAAGCTGACCGCTAGGTCGCTGTCCGCCGCGAGCAGAAAGAGCACTCCAAGAGCCAGGGCATGGAGCGGCTCCATCTTCGAGGAGCTGAGCACCGCCGCCAGCCCCGCCAGCCCAGCGACGGTGGCGCGCTGGACGGAGGGCTCCCATCCCACCAGTGCCACGAACAACGCCAACGCGCTTGCCGACGCCCCCACTCTCATCCGTGGCCCCGGCACCACCAACGCGGCCGCGGTGCACACGATGGCGACGTTAGAGCCGGACACGGCACTCAAGTGCGACAGCCCGGTGTCGATGTAAAGCTGCTTGTCCTCGGGGCTTTGCAGGCTGGTATCGCCCAGCACCATGCCAGGGATAAGGCCGTTATCGCACACGGCGCGGAAGTTCTCCGCCACCGCGGCGGTCCAGCTATGGGCGTGCGCGGTGAGTTCACCGCTGAAGACGGTCTGCCCTACCCCTACCCGGTCAGACGGACCGGGGTGACCGTGCACCGTAACGAGGGAGCCGCTGAAGGCCTCCGGTTCCTCCTTGAGGAAGACCGGCAGCTGCGCCGGATAGCCGGGCACGCGCAAGCGCACCATCCATCCGGAGGCGGTCTGGGTGGGCTCGGCGGCAAGTTTTCCCGTCACCTCCGAACCAAAATGAAAGCCCGCCGCGCGCACCGAGCGCACATGCGCAAGGGTGGCGAAGATGGCCCCACTCGCCGCGCACAAGATGCCCTGGCCGCGCCACTGCCCGCCCAAGAACGCGAACGCCACGAGCCCACCCAGCAGCCAGGGGTAGCCGAAAAGTACTGCGAGCGTGGCCAACCATGCGACCACCGCGGCGGGTACGAGCCGCAGCTCTCTCACGGCCGAACCTTGTCCTTGAGCTTCGCGAACTTCGCCGGGCCGATGCCGGAGACGTCCATGAGTTGCTCCACGGTGGTAAAGCTCCCGACTTCCTCGCGGTGCGCGATGATTGCTGCTGCCGTGGCCGGCCCCACCCCGGGAAGCTCAGTGAGTTCCTCCGCGGTGGCGGAGTTGAGGGAGATAGTGTCTTCGCCCGCGGCACCTGGGGCAGCGGGAGGAGCGCCGACGGTGATCTGTTCGCCGTCGTTAAGCTTCTGCGCCAGGTTGAGGTTATCGGTGGGCACGCGCGGGCGCGCCACCTCAAGGGCGTCGTTGATGCGCGCGCCCGGTGCCAAGGTCACCAGGCCCGGCTGCTCGACGTCGCCCACGACGGAGACCACGATGTCGGCCGCCACCTCGCTGCTCGGCGCGGCCACCTCATAAGGGTTCTCCGCGCTGCGGCTCAGCCCCAGCCAGGCGAGGAGCGCAACGCCGGCTAGCCCCGCTACGACAAGCGCCAGCCAGGGTGGCACGCGCACGCGCGGAAAGTCGACGTTGAGCAGTTCTTCTTCCCCGGTGGGGCGGGTGAGGTCACGGAGGCGATCAGCAATGGCGTTCATGCCCGCGACGCTACGCAGCGCCCGCACCCCCGTCGAGGGCTTAAGCCGCAGCCTGTGGATAACTTGTTGAAGACATCAACAACGTCTTTAGCTCGGCTCCGCCGTCAGCTAAAGACCGCGGAGACGCCGATGGCTCCGGGGCCGACGTGGACCGCGAGGACGTCGGTAAGCGGCACCAGCATGAAGGATGAATCCGGCAACGCCAAGCGCAGCAGGTCCTCCAGCCGGCGGGCCGAGACCTTGTCTTCGTTGTACTGGACCACGATGAACGCCGGCTTGCCCTCCGCGCGGGAGGCCACCAGATCCACGAGCTTGGTAAAGGCCTTGGTTTGGGTGCGGGTCTTGCCCACCATCTCCAGCTTGCCGCCCTCAATCGCCATGATTGGCTTGGTGGCCAGCAGCGCGGTCGACAGCATCGCCGTGGCCGCGGACATGCGCCCAGAACGGCGCAGCTCCTCCGTCGAGCTGAGATAGACCAAGGTGTGCCCGCGCTCGAGGGTGTTGATGGCGGCGGCATAGCACTCGTCGAGTGAGGCGCCTTCCTGGGCAAGCTTCGCTGCGGCCATGGCAGCGGCACCCATGACCATGCCCGCGGTGCCGGAATCGATGACGCGCACGGTGTCGGGGAAAACGCCGGAGGCAGTCACCGCCGCCGACCACGTCGAGGACAGTTCCTTCGACAGGTGGATGGCTAGCACCCCGTCATCGCCGGAGCGCTCCATCTGACGGCCGTATAAAGCGGCCAATTCGAGGGCAGTCAGACCCGAGGTGGACAGCTCCGCGCCATCCTTGCCGTGGCTTTCCATGACGTGCAGGTCCACGACGCAGATGTCGAGCTCCTCGACGATATCCGCCGGCAACCCCGCGGCGGAATCGGTGACGACGCGAATCACTAGACGTCCGCCCCGGCGCCACCAACAACGGCGCCGCCCATGTTCCAGCCGTCGAAGTACCACTGGGCGCGGCTGACGTTCTCCGGGGTGAATTCCAGCGGGGAGAGCGGACGAGCGGCGTCGAACTCAGGCCGCGCGGTCAGCTGCGACCAATGGGTGTTTTTCAGACCGGAAAGAATCCCGTACTGGTGATGCTCAAGGCCCAAAAGGTGGCAGGTCAGCGCGGAAATGGCGCCGCCGTGCGCGACGACAAGCACCGCGCCTTCATCCCAGTCGGAGTGCTCCTGCATGAGCTCATCAATGACCGGGCGGGCTCGGTTGGCCACATCGACGCGGCTTTCGCCCTGCGGCGGCGCCCAGGTGGGGTCGTGGCGCCACAGCGCACGCGCCCCGGGGTACTGCTCATCCACCTCGGCGGAGGTCATCCCCTGCCACTCCCCCAGGTGGGTTTCACGCAGGCGCTTATCGACGGTTACTGCAAGCCCCAAGTGACGGGCGATGATCTCAGCGGTTTCGCGGGCACGGATGAGGTCCGAGGCGACAACCGCGGTGATGCCTTTATCCTCGAGCAGGTCAGCAGCAGCGCGCGCTTGGGAGTACCCTACGTCCGACAGCTCGGTGTCCAGGTGCCCCTGCATCCGTCCGGTGGCGTTGTAGGTAGTTTGCCCGTGGCGGATGAGGAGGAGACGGCGGGTCATAATTCGTCATCTTCCGGCTCTGGCTGGGCCAGGGGAATCTCATCGATCGAGTCCACGTCGCGCGGGTTGACTTCATCAGACCACTCGCCGGGGCGTTCCGGGGTGTCCAGACCGGGGATGTCGAGAAGCGGGCAGTCGTGGTAGAGGCGATCCAGGCCGTAAAACTCGCGCTGATCGTTGCGCTGGACGTGGACCACGATGGGGCCGTAATCGAGCAAGACCCACCGGTTCTCACGATTGCCTTCGCGGCGCTTGGGCTCAAAGCCCTGCTTGGTCAGCTCGTCCTCGACTTCCTCGACGATGGACGCCACTTGGCGCTCGGTATCGGCGGAGGCCAAGACGAAGACCTCGGTAATCGCCAGCACGTCGGAAACGTCAATAGCGGCAATGTTGGTGGCCAGCTTTTCATCCGCAGCCAAGGCGGCGGTTTCCGCCATCTGGCGTGCTTCATCAGTAATCGACATGACAATCCCTACACAAGTACTTTTCTCTTAAGAACTCTAGTCTTACACGACAAGGCGCATTTTCCTAGTCGAATTCCCCCCGCCTCTGCGCGGATACTACAGCGGTTTTTCCGGGTGCGGGCTGTAGAGGTGATTCTTGGCGATGTATTGCACCACCCCATCCGGCACCAGGTACCACACCGGCTGGCCCTGCTCGGCGCGGGCGCGGCAATCGGTGGAGGAAATGGCCATGGCGGGAATCTCGATCAGCTCGATGTCGTCTTGGGAGCCCTCCGGCAACATGTCCTTGCGTAGCTCGTAGCCGGGGCGGGTCACGCCAACGAAGTGCGCCATCTCCAGCATCTCTTCCCAGTTCCGCCAGCTCATGATGGAAGCGACAGAATCCGCACCGGTAATGAAGTAGAGCTCGGCATCGGGGAAAAGCTCGCGCAAGTCCCGCAGCGTATCGATGGTGTAGGTGGGGCCCTCGCGGTCAATGTCTACGCGGGAGACGGTAAAGCGCGGGTTTGAAGCGGTGGCCACCATGGTCATCAGGTAGCGATGCTCGGCGGCGGTGACCTGCTTATCTGCCTTCTGCCAGGGCTGGCCGGTGGGCACAAAGACCACCGTATCGAGGCGGAAACGGTGGGCTACCTCGCTAGCAGCGACGAGGTGGCCGTTGTGGATCGGATCGAAGGTGCCACCCATGATGCCGATGCGTTGTGGACTAGTCATGGCTGGTGAGTATACCGGCCACAGCATCAATGACCTGCACGTCCTGCTCGGTAGGCTCCCCCAGGAAGTAGGAGGCATGGCGCTTGGCCTTCGTGGCTAACGCTCGGTTGGCGGCTTCCGGGGAGAAGTCGCAGACGAAGTCACCGTCCAAGCAATAATCGACGGAGCGGTGCTCCGGTAGCCCGGCGCGGTTCTTGGTCCACGGTACTTGGTGGAGCGGATTGCCGAACGTCAGCACTGCATGCAGGCGCCCGGTATCAGCGAGGTAGCTTTGGGCGCTTGTCGCGACGAGCGCGCCCTGCGAGTAGCCGGCGGCCACCCAGCGCGGGCGGCAGCCGGTGGTGGCTTCATAGTCTTCGGCCACCTTTGGGGCGTTGCGGACACCGGTGCGCAGACTATCGACGGCCCCCAGCGTCACCGAATACGCCAAGTCCCCAATGGGGTGCTGCTGGAGGATCTCCAGGATTCGCCGCACGACGTCACGCGGGCTGAGGACCTCTCCCTCCTGCGCCAAGGGCGGCAGGTTCATGGCGGCGGGGTATGCCTCCGGGTCCAAAGCCAGAACATAAACGCCATCCATAGCGCCCGGGTGGCGCTGCTCGACCTGGTGAAACAGCGCAGCAAAGTTACGCCCCTCAAAGCCCGTGGATTCTGGCGCACGCGCGGAGTAGCACTGCGGGCCCACGTATTCGCCTTGCTCCTCGTTCTGATCCGAGCCGCGCGCGACAAGCACCGCGGTGTCGGGGCAGGTGTCGATACCGCCCGCCGAGGCCGCAGGAACGTTCAGGAGAAACGCTGCTGCGCCAAGCGCGGCACACATGCTAAGAGAAAGAGGCTTCACCCTTTCCTGTTTAGCGGAAACGAACGCTGTCTACCATGCGGCCGATGGAATCGTAGACCTGGTTATCCCACTCGTGGTAGGTGAAGAAGTACTGGCCGTGGGAGCCGCCAGTGGGCTTAGCGGCGTAGAGGGTATGGGCGGAGAGATCGCACACGGCATCGAGGGGCAGGCAGTAGTCCACGCGGTTGACGTTGGCGCGCATCTGCGGGAAGTGGCCCATCGGGCCGCCCGCACCCTGGGTCGCACCGACAACGGCCGGATCCCCGGCGCGGGTCAGCGGGTTGCCAAAGGTCACGACACCGGCGAGCTGGCCGCGGTGGGCTAGCTCCAGCTCGTGGTTGGACAGGACCATAGCACCTTGGGAGTAGCCGGACAGGATGTACTGCGGGTGGCAGCCGGTAGCGGCCTCGTAGTTGTTGATGGCGCTGGTCACGCCGCGCTTGCCGGTCTGTACGGAGTACATGAACTGGTTGATGGCGGAGACCGCGGTGTTGATGACCGGGTTGGCGTACTGTGCGGCTAGGCGCACCAAGTCGGCCGCGGTGGTGGGAAGCGACTCGTTCGGCACGGAATACTCCGGGTACGTCGCCGGATAGTATTGCGGCTCCAGCCCCAGCACGTAGACATCCTTCATCAGCGAGTTGCCACCGTGTGTTGCCTGATAGCGCGCTTCAGCGCCGTGCAACATAGCGCGAATGGATTCGCCTTCCCACCCATTGGAGGCTCGGCCACCCTGGTTGGAGTACTGCGTGGGATAGATCTGGCCGTTCTGGCCGGAGCCGCGCGCGGCGACGACGACCACGGCGGGGCACTGTTCGTCGGCATGCGCGGCGGGTGCAGATACGGTGTTCGGGACGATGAGGGCGGCCGCGGCCACGACGGCGGCGGCGACGGAGGAAGCAATGCGGGACAGCATGAGCGGAAGGCACCAATCAGTTCTTTGTTATTACCGCGCTTTAGAGTACCCAGTCCTGTCCCGCCGCGCAGCACGAACCCCACACAAGGCGAACAATCTACTCGAAAAGTTTTCGAGTAGGATGTTTTGCGCAGGTCAGGCTCGAAAAATTCCTTTCGAGTAGCTTTCGAGTAGCTTTCGAGCTCTACTCAGCTCACCCAAAAGGCCCCTCAACAAACCACACTGCCCGCGGATCGCGCGGACCATTACCCCTCCATTTCACAAGCCCCTTGTCACGCATGGCTTGCAATGCACGACGCACAGATGGAATTGACACGCCAAGAGCTTCGGCCACTTCTCCCGTAGACATTGGACGTGCGCTCGTTTCCAACGCTGCCAACGCCCCTTCAGCATGGCGGGGCAAATCCTGCAGCACTTGCTCGTTCAATCGTTGAATTGCCTTCAACGTCAGAACAACGCTGCCACTGGTCTGCACATAAGAGGGATCAGCAAAACCGACGCGGCGCATACCAGCGAACATACGCCGGATGCCCTCGCCCAGTTCTTGGCCTATGCGTAACTCAGCAGTAACGCGTGCAATGAGGGGGTTACGCGCGAAACGTGCTATCGATTCAGGCTTAGCGGGATCAACAAGACCCGGAAAACGTCCGGGGCTAGAAATCTCAATCCGACTGGGGTACACCTCAAATCGAATATGATCACCCGACATACTGTATGAACGGTGCACAACAGCGTTAACTAGGCCTTCCAGCCACACATCATGCGGAATGAGATTCTCGTCCTCAAATAACCCCGCCCCCGACAACCTACGAACCGTCGGCAGCATCCCACCGATTACCTCTTGTGCTGCACGGATCTGATCAGGCAACGGACCATCAAAGCGACGGTCTTCCATCAACTGCTGTTGCTGACCTGGCAGGCGCTCATCTTCTGCGAAGCGAAGTACTCGGATGTGAGCATTCGGGAAAAACTCTTGCGGATTCTTTCCAAACAGCAAGAGCGCGGCGGTCCGCGGACGCCCCTGGCGGTCAATCAGATTCCGCGCGTTGAGTGAATCTACGCCGGAAGACGAACCGATAATGTCAGCGTAATTTTCGACTAAGGACATATCGAGATCTTCTGAGCTAGCATGCGCCGGCACAGTAGCATCGTACTGCTGCTCGCCCTTGGTGTATCGAAGCTCGAGGATGTCATCGGCCTTGAGATGCCTAGACTCGTCTCCCACCCGCAGGTAGCACTCCCCCGACCTCAAATAGTGAACACGTTCGCTGGGCAGGATATGAAAGAGGAACACCTCTACGCCTTCGTCAATTTCGAGCGTTTCAATGCGAACTTTAACGGTCGGATCCGTATGGTCCAACGCGGTCTGCCGCAAATCGTTCCCCTGCCCCGCTGTGGGGCGGCCGTCAAACTCACGATCCGTAATCCCCACGGCAACAATGCCACCCTCAGCGTTAGCCATTCCGACGATTGTCTTTGCCAAATCCTTGGGCTTGATTCGGAACGATTTACGATCGAACCACTGATCTTCGGGCACGCTCAAGAGCAGCTGTGGCTCTTCGTGAAAGTTTCGAGTTACGCTCACAGAGCAACATCCTACTCGAAAAGTTTTCGAGTAGGATGTTTTGCGCAGGTCAGGCTCGAAAAATTCCTTTCGAGTAGCTTTCGAGTAGCTTTCGAGCCGCCTCTAGGGGCGCGTCTGGCCGGTGCCCTGCAGCACCCACTTGGTAGACGTCAGCTCCGGCAGAGCCATCGGGCCGCGCGCGTGCAACTTCTGAGTGGAAATGCCGATTTCTGCGCCCATGCCGTAGACCTCACCGTCAGTAAACGCGGTGGAGGCGTTGAGCATGACAGCCGCAGCATCCACCTCGTTGGCGAAGGTCAGCAGCACGTCAGCGTCCTGGGCGGCGATGGCTTCGGTGTGGCCGGTGGTGTACTCGGCGATGTGCGCGATGGCGCCATCAACACCGTCGACGACCTTGGCGCAGATATCCATGGAGAGGAATTCTTCGCGCCACTCTTCGTCGGTGGCCTCCACGGCGTCCTTAACGCCGAAGGCTTCGAGCTCCTTCACATCGCCGTGGATGGTGACGCCTGCCTCCTGGAGCGAGGTGATGATGCGGAGCTTGGAGGCGTCGTCAAGCGCGGCGTCGATCAGCACACCCTCCGTGGCATTGCACACCGAGGTGCGGCGGGTCTTGCCGTTGATCACCATATCGATGGCCTTGTCCAGGTCAGCGGAGGCATCGACGTAGAAGTGGCAATTGCCGGTACCGGTCTCGATGGCGGGGACGGTGGCGTTTTCCACCACAGCGTTGATGAGGCGCGCGCCGCCACGGGGGATGACCAGGTCCACCAAGCCGCGGGCGGTGATGAGGTCCTGCACAGAATCGTGGGTCTCACAGGGCAAAAGCTGCACGCCTTCGCGCGGCAAATCGAACTCCACGAGGGTGTCCTGGAGGAGCTCCACGAGCTTAGCGTTGGAGTTCTTCGCGGACTTGGAGCCGCGCAGCAGCGGCACGTTGCCGGACTTGAGGGCCAGGCCGAAGGCATCAACGGTGACGTTGGGGCGGGCCTCGTAGACCATGCCCATCACGCCGAGCGGCACACGGACCTGCTTCATCTGGATGCCGTTATCCATGGTGCGGCCCTGCAGAATCTCCCCTACCGGGTCCTGGAGGGAAGCTACCTGGCGCAGACCGCCGGCAATGCCCTCGATGCGGGCGGCGTCCAGCGACAGGCGGTCGACGAGGGACTCGGACATGCCATTAGCGCGGCCGGCCTCGATATCGAGCTGGTTAGCAGCGAGGATGTCCTCGGTGTGCGCGATGAGGTTCTCGGCGGCGCGGTTCAGGATTTCATTCTTGCGCGGGGTGGGCAGCTGCGCGAACTGTGGCGCCACCGCCTTGGCGGCGCGGGCTTTGGACAGAACTTCTTCACGTTCGGTGTTGCTCATGCTATACCAGCGTACGGAAGGTCTGCCCGCTTGTCAGGGATTTTGTGCAGCTATGGGCGCGGATCGGCCCTTAGTTAGGCCTCGAGCTCGCGGCGGCGCTCAGCGGCGGCACGCAGGCGCTCAGCGCGCTTTTTCTTTTCCCCTTCGGACAGCTCATCGAAGAGCTCTTCATCCGACTCGCTGAACTTCAGCACCCCGCGCGCAGCCCAGGAAGCGAAGAACGCGATGACTGGCGAGATCCAGAAATAGCTCCAGTCAAAGACGAAGAGGCCCAGGAAGAGCGCGATCATCGCCACTGACCAAATGACGGAATCCACTATCTGCACCTTGCGTCCGCGGGAGAGCATGTCCTCCAACTCCGCCTCGTGGCGGCGTGCGGGTGTTGTGGCGCTTGGGGTGGAAAGCTCCGGCAGGTCCGCAAAGAGCTTTTCGACGTCTCCGCGCGTGCGCGCCGCGGCAGCCTCGCCGGTGCGCTGCTCAAATTCATCGGGGCCCAACGCACCGTTGACGAAGTGCTGGCTCAACTGCTCCAGGGCCTCAGAGCGCTCCGCATCACCAACGCGGATATCGGGGTTCTCCATTAATAACCTGCCTTCGGGTCAACCAGAGTGGGCAGCTCCTCCCCCGCCGCGAAAGCCTTGGCCACCTTGATGGTGTGCGCGCCAATCTTCTCGCGCACGGAGCGCTGCGTATTGGCAATGTGCGGGGTGATAACCACGCGCTTATCCTGCCATAGCGGGTGATCCTCCGGCAACGGTTCGGGGTCGGTGACGTCGAGTGCGGCACCCGCGATCTCGCCCGACTCGAGTGCTGCGAGGAGGTCCTCGGTGTTGATGAGCGGGCCGCGGCCCACGTTGACCACGACCGCGTGATCCGGCATCTGCTTAAAAGCTTCCGCATCCACCATGTGGCGGGTCTCCGGGGTCAGCGGAGCGATAAGGACGAAGTAATCCGCCTTCGGCCAGACCTTGTCCACTTCAGAAATCGGGTAAGTCTCCTCCGCGCCCTCGACCGGGTTGCCGGAGCGGTTCACCGCGATGATGCGCGGCCCGAAACCAGACAGCATGCTGATCAGGCGCTTGCCAATGCCACCGGCACCAATAATGGCCACCGTCTTGTCGTCGTAGAGGTAGGACGTGTGCGCCTCCATCTCTGCATAAGAATCAAACGTGCCGTTGACGCGGCGGTGCGCATGCAGCTGCGCCAGGAGCAACGCGATGGTGGATTCAGCCACCGTGTTGTCATATACCCCGGCCGCGTTCGACCACGGCACGGTGGTCGCCTTCATGGCATCCAAGACGTGATCCACGCCCGCCGAAGGAATCTGCACGAAGCCAATGCTCTCCGGCAGCGGGTCCGGGAAGTCAGTGCCGTTGCCGGTGTAGATGAGGAAGGTGGCCTCATCAAGCGGGGCGCGCTCAAAGCCCGCGGCATCGAGCACCTCGATGGTTTCCTCCCAGGGGTGTGGTTCGATGGCGTACTTCATGCACATCCTCCTTAACTAATAACCGGCGTCTGGATCGACGCGCGTGGGCATATCCTCGCCGCGCTCCCATGCGGCGGCGTTGGCATTGAAGATAGCACCCAAGTGGTACTGGGCCACGTGATCCGATGCCGCCATGTGCGGGGTCAGCGTGGCGTTGGGAAGCTCATAGAGCGGGTGGCCATCCGGAAGCGGCTCCGGATCCATGACCTCGAGGCCCGCTCCGGCGATCTCGCCCGTGCGCAGTGCATCCACGAGATCATCAGTCACCACGGTGCTGCCGCGGCCGACGTTGATAAACACCGCCGAGGGCTTCATGGCGCGGAACACAGCGGCGTCAAAGAGAGCTTTCGTGGCGGCCGTCGCCGGCAGGATGCTCACCACGAAATCCGCCTCGCCCCATGCTTCATCGACGCGCTCGATGGGCAGGGTCACGTCCGCGCCGTCCACTGGGCGGCCCGAGCGGTTCACCGCGGTGATGTGCACGCCAAAGGGCCGGAGATAGGCCATGAGCTGCGTGCCGATTCCTCCCGCGCCCACGATGAGCACGCGCGTAGGCCCCTGTTGGTCATAGAGCCAAGCCTGGGATTCATCGAGTTCACGCGCCACCGACCACGACTTCGCCAGGGCGAAAGCCTTGTGGTGGTGCGCCTGGGAGAGAATCAACCCCAGCGCGGATTCCGCCACGGGCTTGGCAAAAGCGCCGGCGGAGTTGCACCACGGCAGGCCATCGCGCCGGATAAGCCCGGCCTCGATGTGCCGGTTAACCCCGGTGAAGCAGTATTGCACCCACTGGATATTCTCCGGAATCTCCGGGGTCTGCGCCGGGTCCGAGGCGGTGTTCACAAAGACCTCGGCTTCCGCCAAGCTCTCCACGCGCTCGTGCCCGGCTGCGTCGATATCTGCCACGGTCGCTGCCCACACATCGGGGCCCATGAAATAGCGCATTAAATTCGGGACGCGAAATTGGACAGGTAGTCGGCGTGAACAACCGGGCGGCGCATGTCCTCCGGCAGCTCCTCGGTGTGCTTGCCCAGCAGGTTGCGCAGCGTGGCGGAGTCATAGCCCACCTCACCGCGGCCAATGACCTGGCCCTTGGGGCCCATAATGTCCACGATCTCACCGGCGCTGAACTCACCCTTGATATCCGTGATGCCCACGGCCAACAGGGAGTTTCCGCCGCGGACCACGGCTTCCATGGCGCCCTCGTCGAGGCGCAGCGAGCCGCCGGTATCCGCGCAGTAGAGCGCCCAGAACTTCCACGCAGACAGGCGGCGCTCCTCACGGGTGTGGAAGACGGTGCCTACGGAGGCGTCGTCAAGCGCCTGTCCGATGTTATCCGCCGAGGTCAGCAGCACGGGAATGCCGCCGCGGGTGGCCAAGCGCGCAGCAGAGACCTTCGTGGCCATGCCACCGGTGCCGACCTTGCCGCCGTCACCAGCAACAACCGCCTTGAGGTCCTTGCCGGTGCGCACCTCCTCGACGAACTTGGCATCGGGCTCCGCCGGGTTCTTGTCATAAAGGCCGTCCACGTCGGAGAAGAGGAAGAGGGCATCCGCGCCAACCAAGTTGGCCACGAGCGCGGAGAGGCGGTCGTTATCACCGAAGTGCATCTCGGAGGTCGCGACGGTGTCATTCTCATTAACGATGGGCACCGTGCGCATCTGGCGCAGGCGGTCAATGGTGCGCTGGGCGTTGCGGGCGCGATCGCGCTTGCCGACGTCCGACGCGGTCAGCAGCACCTGCCCAATGGTCCGGTTGTAGCGGGCGAAGGATACGCCCCACTCGTAGGCGAGGTGGACCTGGCCCACCGCGGCAGCTGCCTGCTTGGTGGCGAGATCGGTGGGGCGCGTGGTCAGGCCCAGCGGGCCCATGCCCGCAGCCACCGCACCGGATGAGACGATGATGATGTCCGAGACATTCATGCGGGCGCACACAGCGTCAACGATCTTGTCGATCTTCTCAGTCGAGGTCACGAAGTCATCGCGCGTCAACGACGAGGAGCCGATCTTGATGACGATGCGCTTGGCCTTGGAGATCTCCTCACGCAGGGGTGAGGAAAAACCACTGGATTTTTCCGACAGCGTGGTCGTCTCCGGATAGTCCATGTCCGGGGTTGGACCCTCAAAGGGTTCGAGGGGAAGAGGATAGTCGATCTGGTTGTCGTGTTCGGATGACATACCGGCTCAGTATACCGGGCTAGCCCTGCCAGCGATCGCGGTTTGCGGACTCGCGCGTGACCTCCCCATCCGTGCCAAAGTCGAACTCGTCGACGAGACCGCGGCGCGCCTGGGAAGCGCGCTTACGCTCGGCAGCCGAGACTCGCTCGGTGCTCATGAGGCGGCCATCCTGTCCGCGGCCAGCGTCGGTCGCGCGGCCACCAGCCATGGGCTCGTACTCGAAGGTGATGTCCCCGATGGTCACGGGGCAGCCTTCCTGCGCGCCTTGGCGGTGCAGTTCCTCTTCGACACCGGCCTTGGCAAGGCGGTCCGCAAGGTAGCCCACGGCCTCGTCGTTTTCGAAGTCCGTCTGGCGGATCCAGCGGTCGATCTTTTCGCCTTCGACGATGAAGCCGCCCTCCACCTCGGGGTCTGGGGTGACGGTGAAGTCGGCGAACCTGCCCTTCTTTTTCTTGCCCACGGACTTCGGCTGAATAATGGTGTGGTTCTTGTCCGCGGCGACCTTGGGCTGAGCCTTGCGGTGCTCGTTGACCATCTCCATGAGCTTGTACTTCAGCGGGTCGAGGCCCTTGCGCGCGACTGCGGAAATGATGAAGACGGGCCAGCCGTACTTCTCTTCGAGGTCACCTTTGACAAATTCTGCTAGCTCTTCGGCCTCGGGAATGTCCGCCTTGTTGAGGATGATGACGCGCGGGCGCTCGCGCAGATCCCCCAGGCCGGTGTCCTGCTCCAGCAGCTCTTGGTACTTGGCCAGCTCGGTCTCGAGGGCCTCGATATCAGAGAGCGGATCGCGGCCCGGCTCGATGGAGGCGGTATCCACCACGTGGGCCAGGACCGCGGTGCGCTCGATGTGGCGCAAGAAGTCGAGTCCCAAGCCCTTGCCCTCGGCGGCCCCAGGGATCAGGCCCGGAACATCCGCCATGGTGAAAGACTCATGGCCCATGTCCACTACGCCCAGGTTGGGCTGGAGGGTGGTGAAAGGATAGTCACCAATCTTCGGCTTGGCCGCCGAGAGAACAGAAATAAGGGAGGACTTACCCGCGGAAGGAAAGCCCACGAGGCCGACGTCCGCCATGGACTTCAGCTCCAGGATGAGATCGCGCGCCTCACCAGGTTCTCCCTGCAGCGCAAAGCCCGGAGCCTTACGAGCAGCCGAGGCCAGTGCTGCGTTACCAAGTCCGCCGAAACCGCCCTCCGCAGCCACGAAGCGGGTCCCCGGGACCGTGAGGTCCGCGAGCATCTCCCCATCCTCGGTATAGACCACGGTGCCTGCCGGCACCTCCAGAATGAGGTCCTTGCCGCGCGCGCCGTTGCGCCAGTCGCCAGCACCGTTGCCGCCACGCTCGGATTTGATGTGCGGGCGGTAGTGAAAGTCCATCAGCGTATGGATTTGGGTTGAGACCTCCAGCAAGATGTCTCCGCCGTGGCCGCCGTTGCCGCCATCGGGCCCGCCGAGCGGCTTGAACTTTTCGCGGTGAACGGAGGCGCAGCCGTGTCCGCCATCGCCTGCCTGCAGGTGCAAAACCACTCGGTCAATGAATCGTGCCATGCCCGTTAGTCTAACGGTTCCTGGCATACCGTCCTAGTTGAGCACTGCCGGGGATCTGAAGCCCACGGCCCCTTTAGTCTTCTCCACGCTCTCCCGCCACGCCGGCCGCGTGAAAACGACAAAATCCCGAGCAAACGCTCGGGATTAAGCCATGAAGCTCTTAGGCAGTTGCTTCTGCAGCAGCCTCTTCAGCCGGAACAATGTTGACCAGACGACGGCCACGCTTGACGCCGAACTCAACAGAGCCTGCAGCGAGAGCGAACAGGGTATCGTCGCCGCCGCGACCAACGTTCTCACCCGGGTGGAACTTGGTGCCGCGCTGACGCACGATGATCTCGCCGGCCTTAACCTGCTGACCACCGAAGCGCTTGACGCCGAGACGCTTGGACTCAGAATCGCGACCGTTGCTGGAGCTGGAAGCACCCTTCTTGTGTGCCATGTGGTTTTCCCTCCTTTAGGGATGAATTAGTGCCGGTTAAGGCTTACTTGATACCGGTAATCTTCAGCGTGGTCACCGGCTGACGGTGACCGAGGCGACGCTTGTAACCAGTCTTGTTCTTGTACTTGAGGATGTCGATCTTCGGGCCCTTGCCCTGCTCGACAATTTCAGCGGAGACGGAGACCTTCTCGAGGTCTGCGGCCTTCGACTTGACGGTTGCGCCATCGACGAGCAGAACCGGGGTGAGAGCAACGGAGGAACCCGGCTCACCCTCGATCTTCTCGACCTTGACGAGGTCACCTTCAGCAACCTTGTACTGCTTTCCGCCGGTCTTGACGATCGCGTACATAGAGGGCTACCCCTTATCTAAACTCGGCTCGCTAGCAGCTGGGTGGTGCCGCTAACGAATGGACATTGGACATTGGCGTTTAGAACCACATCCGCGAGAGACGTGCGGAAACCGCAGCGCGTCCCATCGAGCGCATTCATGGTCTAAACAGCGACTGTCAAAGACTACCCCGTGAGGGGGCGAAAAGGCAAAACGCCTTTTCTAGCGCGACCTGCGCCGTGCTACTCGACGCCTCCCGCGCCCGCCCCTGCGCCTTGTCGACGCCGTAGTCTCCTCGCGCTCCTTCGCCTCAGTGCTGTGCTCCGCGCCCCTACCGCGTTCCTTCGGTGCCGGCGCGGATTGGCTCTGCGCCATCTTGCGCACCACTCGGCGGCGACCGCGGCTGCGGGTCGCGCGCACGTTCATGTTCTCGCCCGACTCCGCGGCCTTGCGCTCTGCCTTGGCCTCCTTTTTAGAGGTGGCCAGCGGAGCGTCCTTGGCTGGGGTCTCGTCCTGTGCAAAGTCTTCGCGCTTCGGGCGAATATCCGAACGGGAATTTCCGCGTGTGCGGCGCTTGCGGCGCGGCGAGTTCTCGAAAGCCTCGACGGCTTCCTCGTAGGTTGGCTCCGAGCGCTGTGCGGAGGACTTCTTCTCCGCTTCAGCGTTCTTAGCGTTCCTATCCTGCTTGCCTTGCTGCGCGCGCAAGCCCTCACTCGTCTCCTCGCGCTGTGGCTCCCGGAAGGTACGCGTTGCCCGGCGCGGCTTGCGCGAGCGCTTCTGCTTGGATTTCGGCTTCGATCGCTTCGCTTCCAGGCTTTCCGCTACCGCGTAGCCAATGGACGCGCTATCCGGCGTCTCCGCGTCATCGTCGTCCACGACGACCACGCTGGCCACGAGTTCCTCCAGCGAAGATTCTTCGTCGCGCGCTGCTTCTTCATTGTCAGCACGGGCAGCCTCATGCTCGGAAGCGGCATCGTCGTCCTCGCGATGCATACGGACGGCGGCCGGGTGCTTCTTCGGATCGCGCTGCGGTGCACGGCGTTCCTTACGGCCGCGGCGCTGCGGCTTCGAGTTATCCTCTTCCGTCTCCTCATCAACCGGGTACTCGTGAATGATGATTCCTCGGCCATGGCAGGCCTCGCACTCGGTGGAGAAAGTCTCGATGAGGCCGGTGCCCACGCGCTTGCGCGTCATCTGCACCAAGCCCAGTGAGGTGACCTCAGAAACCTGGTGACGAGTCCGGTCGCGCCCCAACGCTTCCTTGAGGCGGCGCAGCACCAGATCCTGGTTTTCCGGCAAGACCATATCGATGAAGTCCACGACGATCATGCCGCCGATATCGCGCAGGCGCATCTGGCGCACGATCTCCTCGGCCGCCTCGAGGTTATTTCGCGTCACCGTCTCTTCCAGGTTGCCGCCGGAGCCGGTGAACTTGCCCGTGTTGACGTCAATGACCGTCATGGCCTCAGTGCGGTCGATGACGAGGGTGCCGCCAGACGGCAGCCACACCTTGCGGCCCAGGGCCTTCTGCAGCTGCTCATCAATGCGGTAGGCGCTGAAGGCATCCTCGCCATCGTGCTCGCGGGCGTCGTATCGCACCACGCGGTCGGCCAAGTCATGCGCCATGGAATCAACGTAGGCGCTGACCGTGTTGTAGGAACGCTTGCCGTCCACCACCAAGGTGCTGAAGTCCTCGTTGAAAAGGTCACGCACCACCTTGATGAGCAGGTCCGGCTCTTCGTACAGGGTGACCGGCTTGGCGCCCTTCGTTGCCTTTTCGTGCGCGGCGCGGGCGCTAATGTCCTCCCACAATGAGTGGAGGCGGTTGACGTCGGACGCGATGTCCTCCTCCGACACGTTTTCCGCTGCGGTGCGGATGATGGCGCCGCCATCCCCCGGGATGACGCGCTCCAGAATCCCCTTGAGGCGCTTGCGCTCCGGCGCCGGCAGCTTGCGGGAAATGCCCGCGCTGCGCCCGCCCGGCACATACACCAGGAAACGACCGGCCAGGGAAATCTGAGTGGTCAAACGTGCGCCCTTGTGCCCGATGGGATCCTTGGCCACCTGGACCAGGACTTGGTCACCGGACTTCAGCGCGTTTTCCACCTTGCGGCTGCGCCCACCAATGCCCAGGGCGCGCCAGTCGATGTCTCCCGCGTACAGCACGCCGTTTCGGCCCTGTCCGATATCGACGAAGGCGGCCTCCATCGAAGGCAAGACATTTTGCACGCGGCCCAAGTAGATATTGCCAATCTGGGAAGGGTGCGTCTCGGTCGTGACAAAGTGCTCGACCAGGAGATCATCCTCCAGCACACCAACCTGGGTGATGATGCCAGCGCCGTCGGTACGCTGCTTATCGCGCACCACCATGGTGCGCTCTACAGATTCGCGGCGCGCCAAAAACTCCGCTTGGGAGACGATGTGCTGGCGCTCGCGGCCCTTCTCCCGCAGCTCCGCACGGCGGCGACGCTGCGCCTCGATGCGGGTTGAGCCCTTAATCGCCTTCGGCTCGTCGATGTGCTCGACTTCCTCGCGGACTACCCCGCGGCCTTCTGCTCCGCGGCCACGAGAGGTACCGCGGCTGCCGCGACGGCGACCGCGCGGCTGGCTTGCCGGTGCCGAATCTTCCTCGATTTCTTCCTCGCGTTTTTCTGACTTCTGACGCTTGGCCAGCGGAGTGATCTTCGGCGCCATGAAGACCGGCGCGAAGTCGTACACGTCCGGGTCTTCCTCAGCCATCGGGGTGATCAGCGGAGTGAGCTCGTCGTCCTCGTCGCTATCACCGGCCTCGGCGAGCGCCTCGTGCAGCATTTCGGCATCGACCTTGTCGACGATCTGCGAAATCTCGTTATCAACGTTCTTGCGCACGCGCTCGCGCAGCTTTTCTTCTTCCTCGCTCAGCTGCTCCGGCTGCCCGGCCTGTTCAGTATCCTGTGTCGAGTCCTGTGCCTGTGCAGCTTCCTGCGGCTCCCCCGCGCCATCCTGTTGCGCAGCAGACTCTTCCGGTGCGGGTTCCTCTGCCTGCTCCTTCGGCTCAGCCTTCTTGCCTGCCTTGCTCACGCGCTTCGCCGCGCGCTTGGTGCGCTTCTTCTTCACCGTCTTCTCCGGCTTTTCCTCAGCCGGGGCTTCAGTAGTTTCTTCGACAGGTTCTTCGGGGGTCTGCGCAGCATCGGCCGTGACTGCAGCCTGCTCGGCGTCCTCGGCGGCGGCCTGATTGGTGTCCTCAGTGGCTGGCACGAGGGCATCGATAAGCTGACCCACCTCCTCCGGCGTAAGTGTGGATTGTGCGGACTTCTTGATGCCCATCTCCGCGAACTGGGCCACCAATTCCTTGGAGGCCACGCCCACCTGCTTAGCCAAGGCATAAAGGCGAGTCTTAGGCGCGAGCGCCTCGCGGTCAATCCCCGCTACAGCCGCGGCCAACGTCGATTCAGTGCGTGCTTCTTCTGTTTCTGTTTTCTTCTTGGATGCCATCAGTGGCTAATCTCCTGACGTTGTGCTCACCCCGGGCGCAGGTTGCCGCCACACGGCGGTGAGACTTTGAAAAAATTCTCTTCATCTTTATTTAGTTGTCAGTGCCTTCCATTCTGGCACAGAGCTCGACCGAGGCTCACATGTTAGTATCGCCGCTATGTCCGACAGCGCGCCCACAAACACACCGGCAGAGCGGAAAATACCTGTCCACGCGCCACGCACAGTGGCGCAGGCGCGCGCTCGTAACGAGATTGCACTGCGGGATATTGTGACCGTGGCCGTGCCCGCGGGCATCGCCTCCGGCCTTCGCGCCGTTGACCTCCCTTACCCCTACGCGGTCCCGGTCTACGCGGTACTCATCATGGTGATGCTCTACGGAGTCTTCCGCATCATTCGCAGCGAGCCGAGGTTGGTGCAGGCCTCCCAAGAAGAGTACCGGGCGGGCGATTACCCTCTTCTCGCCTATTTTCTACCGGTGCTTGCTATCTTCTCCCCTCTCATCACTGAGGGAATTAAATCCACCGGGATTATCGGCGATGTCTCACCCAACCCTATCCTTATCGCCGCTGGACTTACTGCTTTCTCCATCCCTGCGTTCATCTTCGGTGGCCGCGCTTTCGGTACCACCTCCTACCGAGTGGGCAAGCGACGCATCAAGGCCATCACCGAACAAGGAAGCCTCGAAGGCGTCACTCAAGCGAGCATCGCCGCAGTAGAAACTCACCCGGAAGTCCTCAGCGGGCTAGTCGCCGCCGGTGCAGTCACTGGCAATACCACCTCCATCTCTGAGCTGGGGCGGCTGATCGGCTACGAGGAGGGGCTCGAAGAAGAACTCCGTGAACTCGAAGCGGCCGGCGTGGTGAAACTGCCTGGTCTCATCAAGTGGAGTGGTGAGCGGACCTTTAACATCACTCTGACCGAAGCTGGCGTGCGCAGCATGGACGCTGCACGCACGCGCTAGCGCGGAAGAGTGGCATCTCCCGGGAAGAGTTTCGGGCCAATCCAAAGTATGAAATAGACCAGACCAACGAGGACTGGAATCTCAACAAGAGGACCAATCGTTCCGGCAAGGGCTTGAGCAGACATCGCTCCGAAGGTGCCGATGGATACTGCAATAGCAAGCTCAAAGTTGTTTCCTGCTGCAGTGAACGCCACGCTGGCAGACTGCGCGTAATTCATGCCAACGGCCTTTGCTACGCCCAGCGACAGCACAAACATGCCCACGAAGTAGATAACCAGCGGCACGGCCACGCGCACTACCGTTGCTGGCTGCTCCACAATGTGCTCGCCCTGCAGGGAAAAGAGCAACACAATTGTGTACAGCAGACCAATCATGGCCAGGGGCGATACGGCTGGGAGGAAGCGGTTCTCAAACCATTCCCGTCCTTTTACCTTTTCGCCCCACACGCGAGACAGCGCACCCAACAGGAACGGTATGCCCAAGAAGACGAGTACGGCCTTGACGATGGCCCAGAAGGAAAAGTCAGCGCTCGTCGTGTCCAGGCCCAGCCATCCGGGGAGGACGCGCAGGTAGAACCAACCCAGAACACCAAACATAGCGACCTGGAAGATGGAGTTCAGGGCGACAAGCACAGCCGTTGCCTCGCGGTCAGCGCATGAGAGGTCCGACCACACAAGCACCATGGCGATACAGCGAGCAAGGCCCACGATGATGAGGCCGGTGCGCAGCTCCGGCTGGTCCGCCAAGAACAGCCACGCCAGGGTAAACATAAACGCCGGCCCCACCAGCCAGTTGAGGACGAGCGATACCGCCATGAGGCGGCCATCCGTGGCAATTTCCTTGGTCTTCTCGTAGCGAACCTTGGCCAAGGGTGGGTACATCATGACGAGGAGACCAATGGCGATCGGGATGGAAATCCCGCCGATTTCAACGGCGCCCAAGGCTTGGCCAATCCCGGGAATGAAGTGGCCAATGAGCAGTCCGGCAGCCATCGCCAGAATGATCCACATGGGTAAAAATCGGTCAAGAAAAGACAACTTCGGGCGCTGCGACACAGCCATGTCCCCCCTCCTTCGACGTTAAACAATGGACAATACAAACATGCAATATACAGCACGTATTGATACGCGTCAATATAACGTAGGGTGCAAGGATAACCCCTATACTGATCGCATGGCTTCCTCTTCCACGCCCGAAACCAGCGCGCCCAGCACTGAGTGTTGCTCCTTAAGCACAGGCCCGCTCAGCGACGCCGAGGCGAGGCATTTTTCGCAGCAATTCAAAGTGCTGGCAGACCCTGCCCGCCTGCGTCTTTTGTCCATCCTGTGTGATGAAGGCTGTGGGCCCATGAGCGTCACGGAACTCACCGAGCTCACTGCGCTGAGTCAGCCCACGGTCTCGCACCACCTAGCGCGCCTGCGGGAAGCCGGCTTGCTATCCAGACAGCAATGCGGCCGCACCGTCACCCATCAGGTGCACAAAGACGCTTTTGCGGCCTTGCGCACGCTGCTGTCGTTCGACTAACCGGTACCTGATCGGATCTGCGCTCGAGCACACAGGACGGGTTCGGGTTAAGGGTCAGAAATGACAAAAGCCCGAGCGCTATGCTCGGGCTTCGTTACGCGCTCAGCGCGGTAAACATAGTTAGAGGTTCGGGAACCAGATGGAGATCTCGCGCTCAGCGGACTCCGGGGAGTCGGAACCGTGGACGACGTTCTCGCCAACGGTCAGAGCGAAGTCACCGCGAATGGTACCCGGGGTAGCCTTCTCCACCGGGTGGGTGCCACCGGCCAGCTGACGCCATGCGGCGATGGCGGACTCGCCCTCGACGATGCCAGCAACCAGCGGTGCGGAGGTGATGAAGTCAACGAGCTCGCCGAAGAAAGGCTTGTCCTCGTGCTCGGCGTAGTGCTTCTTTGCGGTCTCCTCGTCGGCGACGCGCAGATCCATGGCGACGAGCTTCAGGCCCTTGCGCTCGATGCGGGAGATAATCTCGCCCACGTGGCCGTTCTTGACGCCGTCCGGCTTGATGAGAATCAGTGTACGTTCAGTCATAGGGCACATAGTACAGAATGGGTGCTCCCGCGTCCTGCCAGTGGGCCAATTATTAAGCGCTACGTAAGACGTTGCACGATTTCCTCCGCGCGCTCATGGCTCGTGCCACGAAACCACAGCTGCACTTGGCGCACGGCCGTGCCGTATTGACCGCTCTCCAGCAGGCCTTTCAGATCCTCGCGCTGCCACTCCTCCAGATCCGCAAACTCCACCGGCTTCTCATCGCGCTGCTGCTTGAGCATGCCCACGACGAGGAACACAAAGGCCGGGAGCATCAGCGCAAGCGGGAGCGCAAAGCCCCCAACATACAGCTTGGCCACGAGTGCGGCGATGCACAGCAGCGCGGAAAGACCATAGAGGAGAAAGAGCATGCCCGTTAGTGTAGCGCGTCCAGCGTCGACTGCAGCCAGGCGCGAGAACTCATGAGCAGGCGCTTTGCCACCGCGGTATGGGGAGCCCACAGCTCGAAGGCATGCACGCCGCCGTCTACGACCTCGCATTGCGTGGGCACGCCGGCAGACTTCAGACGCTCGGCGTAGTCCACAATTTCGTCGTAGAAAAGCTCACTGCTCCCCGCATACAACCAAGCCGGTGGCAGACCTGCTAACTCCGCGCGGCGACCGGGCACGGCATAGGGTGCGTCTGGGTTGCCGTTGGTGTAGTAGCGCCAAGCCTGCGCATTGGAGTCCGCGTCCCAGATGGGATTGCGGTCGGTGGAGGCAGCGCGGTCATCGAGCATCGGGCAAAAGAGCCACTGCCCCGCCGGCTGAATTCCGCCTTCATCTAGGAGGCGCTGGCACAGTGCGGCGGCGAGCCCTCCCCCGGCGCTTTGGCCGCCGATGACAATCCGATCTGGGCTGATTCCCAGATCTTCCGCATGCGTGAGGAGCCAGTGGTGGGCCGAGTGGACGTCGTCAAGCGCGGCCGGATAGGGGTTCTCCGGGGCATAGCGGTAGTGCGGCGCAATGACGGTGACACCGACTTCCGCGGCGGTCTCCTTGAGGTGTTTAACGTCTTGGCGCGGATGGCCCATGAGCAGCCCTCCGCCGTGGATCCACAGCACAGCGCCGCGCGGGTTCTCCGGGCTATAGATGGTCGCGCGGATATCGGAATTCTTCACCTGCTGCGTGCGCACGCCCTGGATATAGGGTGCGGGCCACAGCGCGGGAACTACACGCCCGGCGCGGCGGATCAGCGGATTGGTTGGATCCCACAGTGAGATGAACGCCGCGCCCGCGCGCAGCTCCGGGCGAATATACACCGCTGCGGCCTACTTCTCAGTCAGGTGCTGCGTGGTGAGGTAACCGCGTTCCATGCGGGCGACGATCACCGAGCGCATATAGGCCGCGAGTGCCCAGAGCAGGGCGAAAATGATAAAGATCGTGGCGACGGACCAGTGGACCATGAAGCCGAGAACAATGCCGATGACGTGGAGGACAATCTGCACGCCGACGATCCAGGGCTTGTTCATGAAGGGGAAAGACGCCAGGAGTAGCACCATGAAGCCGATAACCACGCCGTAGTTGAACGGGGTCCACAGGGTGCCGTCGTAGAGCTTGTAGAGCATCGGCAGCGCCAGAACCAGGGTGAGCAGCTCCAGGGTTAGGGAGCTGGCCACCACCATGCCGCCGAATTGCTTGAGGGGGTCCTTGGCGGGGGCTTGGCCAAGTCCAAGCGGACCGATCTCATCCTCGGGAACGGGTTTGCGGGGGCTCATGCGGGCTCCTTTCCAAAGAGTGCGCGGGCGTCACCAGCGGTGACCACCGAGCCAGTAATCACGATGCCGGATCCGGACTGCACATCGGCGTCCTCCGCCAATTCAACGGCCTGAGTATAGGCACTGGGCAGGTCGGGCTCGACGCACACCCGTTCTTCACCGAAGATATCGCGAGCCAGCTCCGCTAGCTCATAGGCATCGCGGGCGCGCGGCGAGGTGTTCTGTGTGATCACGACTTCCGTGAGGACCGACTCGAGGGCAGTGAGGATGCCGGCGGCATCCTTGTCCGTGAAAATGGACACCACGCCGATGAGGCGCGCAAAATCGAAGTCGCGGTCGAGCGCTGCGGCCAACGCCTTGGCGCCGTGCGGGTTGTGGCAGGCGTCAAGGAAGGTCGTAGGGCTGGTGCGCACGCGCTCCAAGCGGCCGGGGGAAATGGCCTTGGCAAAGCCGGTGCGCACCGAAGCAAGGTCGAGCGGATGGCCTGCCGACGCCCCGAAGAAGGCCTCCACCGCAGCCAAAGCCACGGCCGCGTTCTTGGCTTGGTGCTCGCCGTGCAGTGGCAGGAAGATGTCTTCGTACATCCCACCCAGGCCCTGGATGGTGAGCTGCTGGCCGCCCACTGCAATGCGGGATTCCAGCGCGGCGAACTCGGAGCCCGCGCGCGCTACGCCGGCGCCGACGTCGACGGTGCGCTGCAGCAGCACGCGCATGGCTTCTGGGTCTTGCTCGGCAATGATGGCGATGTTCTCCCCCGGCGTGAGCACGTCGTCGGCATCGTGCTCACGGGCCTTGATAATGCCGGCCTTCTCACCGGCGATCTCGGTGATGGTGTCACCGAGGTAGTCCGTGTGGTCGAGGCCTACCGGCATGACCACGGCCACTTCCGCGTTAACCACGTTGGTGGCATCCCACGTGCCGCCGAGGCCCACCTCGACGACGGCGACGTCGATGGGGGCATCGGCAAAGGCTGCGTAGGAAATGGCAACAAGCACTTCGAAGGTGGACATGGGAATGTCGGAGCGGGAATCCACCATCTCCACATAAGGCTTGATTTCGCGCCAGATGCGCACGAAGTCGCGCGGGTGGATGGGGTGTCCGTCGATGCCGATGCGCTCGGTCACCAGCTGTAGGTGGGGGCTGGTGACGAGGCCTACGCGGCGGTGGAAGGAGCGCAGCAGCGAATCGATCATGCGCGCCGTCGAGGACTTGCCGTTGGTTCCAGCGACCTGGATGACGTGGAAGGAACGCTCCGGATTGCCCAACAGATCCATGAGCATCTCGATGCGCTCGAGGCTGGGCTCAATGATGGTCTCTGGGGCGCGCGCGTTGAGCTCCGCGGTTACCTGAGCCAGCTCCGCGAGCTCCTCCGGCGTGGCCTGCTCGGGCGCTGCCTCCTCGTAGTCATCCTCGCCGCCGAGGTTGAGTGTTAGGCCGGAGTCGGTGATTTCGACCGGCCCGCCATCGGTGCCCTCCGCGAGGGCATCGACGACCTCAAATTCCTCGCGGTCTTTCTCCCCCGCCACTACTTGAGTCCCTTCAGACGTGCGGTGATGCGCTCGACTTCTTCCTGGGCCACCTGCTGGCGAACGCGGATCTTCTCCACGACTGCCTCCGGCGCCTTGGACAGGAAGGCCTCGTTGCCCAGCTTCTTGCCGGTCTGGTCCAGTTCCTTCTGGGCCTTGGCCAGATCCTTCTCCAGGCGCTTGCGCTCGGCTTCGACGTCGACGGCACCGGAGGTATCCAGAGCGACCTCGACGGTGGCCTGGGACAGGCGCACCTCGATGGAAGCGGACGCGGTGAAGTCCTCGCCAGGTTCCGTGGTATTGGCCAAGTTGCGGATGAGCCCCTCCTGCTCCTGCAGGTCGGCCGCGGCGAAGTCGAGGCGGCCCGGGACCTTCTGGGAAGGCTTGACACCCTGATCGGAGCGGAAGCGACGCAGCTCGGTGATGAGCTTGTCGGCGTCCTGAATGCGGCGCGCGGCCACCTCATCCTTCTCCGCGCCACCGTTGGTGTGCTCCTGGGTAGGCCACTGCGCGGTGACAATGGTCTCCCCGCCAGTCAGAGCCTTCCACAGGACCTCGGTGACGAAAGGCATGGTCGGGTGCAGCAAACGCAGAACCAGGTCAAGAACGCGGCCCAGAACGATCTGGGTGGTGTGTCCGGTGGCCTGCTCCTCGGCGCTCGCCGCATCGAGGTCACGCGGGATCTGGGTCTTGGCAATCTCCAGGTACCAGTCACACAGCTCATCCCATACGAAGTGGTAGAGCAGCTCATTGGCCTTGGCGAACTGGTAGTCATCCAGGTAAGCGTCGACCTTAGCGCGGACCTCTTCGGAGCGGTCGAGGATCCAGCGGTCGGCGTCGGTCAGCGCGTCGCGTGCCGGCAGCTCCGCCACACCCGCGCCGTTCATGAGCGCGAACTTGGTGGCGTTGAAGAGCTTGGTGGCGAAGTTACGTCCGGCGGCGGCAGCGTCGACAGCCAGCGGCAGGTCCACGCCCGGGTTCGCGCCGCGAGCCAGGGTGAAGCGCAGGGCATCCGCGCCATAGTCGCGCACCCAATCCATCGGGTCGATGCCATTGCCCAGGGACTTCGACATCTTGCGACCCTGCTCATCGCGCACCAGGCCGTGCAGGTAGATGTCGGTGAACGGAACCTGCGGGCGGCCATCCTTGCCTTCGCCGAGCAGCTCCGGGGTGTGGGCGCCGGCGAAGGTGCCGAACATCATCATGCGTGCGACCCAGAAGAAGAGGATGTCATAGGCGGTGACCAGCACGTTCGTGGGGAAGAACTTCTCCAGATCTGCGGTCTTATCCGGCCAGCCCATCGTGGAGAAAGGCCACAGCGCGGAGGAGAACCAGGTGTCCAGCACGTCCGGGTCCTGGACATAGCCTTCTGGGGCTTCCTCATCGGGGCCGAGGCAGATGATGTCTCGCTGGCCGTCCTCGCCCTCCGGGCCATACCAGATCGGGATGCGGTGTCCCCACCACAGCTGGCGGGAGATGCACCAATCGTGCATGTCATCGACCCACTCGAAGTAGCGCGGCTCCAGGGACTTCGGGTGGATGGTGGTATCGCCCTCGCGGACGGCGTCGCCGGACATCTTCGCCATCTTTTCCACCGCCACGAACCACTGCAGGCTCAGGCGCGGCTCAATCGGCTCGCCGGAGCGCTCCGAGTGGCCCACGGAGTGGACGTAGGGGCGGATCTCCTTGACAATGCGGCCCTGTTCGCGCAGCGCCTCACGGATCTCCACGCGGGCTTCCTCGCGGGTCAGGCCGTCAAACTTCGTGCCGGTATTCGCGATGTGTCCGGTGGTGTCCATGATTGTGGGCATGTCCAGGTCGTGGCGCAGGCCCATGGCGTAGTCATTCGGGTCGTGCGCCGGGGTGATCTTCACGGCACCGGTACCGAATTCCATGTCCACGTAATCATCGGCGATGATCTTCAGGCTCAAATCATCGCGGAAGGGGTGCGGCAGCTCTTTACCCACCAGGTGGGCATAGCGCTCGTCGTCCGGGTGGACGGCGATGGCGACGTCACCCAGCATCGTCTCCACACGGGTGGTGGCCACGATGAGGTGCGGTTCATCGTCGTTCAGCGAGCCATAGCGAATGGACACGAGCTCGCCCTCGACGTCCTTGTACACGACCTCGATATCGGACACTGCGGTCTCCAGCACCGGAGACCAGTTAACCAGGCGGTTGGCCTGGTAGATCATGCCCTCGTCGTAGAGGGTCTTGAAGATGGTCTGGACGGCGCGGGAGAGGCCATCATCCAGGGTGAAGCGCTCGCGGGACCAGTCCACCGAGTCACCGATGGCGCGCATCTGGTTCTGGATGGTGCCGCCGAACTCTTCCTTCCACTCCCAGACCTTATTGATGAATTCTTCGCGCTCATAGTCCCAGCGCTTCTTTCCCTCCTGCTCACGCAGGCGGGCCTCCACCTTGGTCTGGGTAGCGATACCGGCGTGGTCAGCACCCGGCAGCCACAGGGTGGCATAGCCCTGCATGCGCTTGCGGCGAATGATGGAATCGATCAGAGTGTGGTCCAGGGCGTGGCCCATGTGCAGCTGGCCGGTGACGTTCGGCGGCGGCAGGACAATCGAGTAGGGCTCCGCCTCGGAGGAGGCGTCCGGGGTGAAGTAACCGGCGCTTACCCAGCCTTCGTAGAGGTCCTTCTCTACTGCCTGCGGCTCCCAGGACTTGGGAAGCTGGTCCGCGCGGTTGGTGCCAACGAGTTGCTCTTTATTCTGATCAGTCACCTGGCCAACTCTACCCTGTGCGTCAACTGGCACCAGCGCCCTGTCTAGAGTAAGGGCATGTCTCACAACCCTGGCCACCGCGCCCGCCTCCGCACCCGTTACTTCGCCCAAGCCAAAGAAAACTCTCAGGCCTTTGCGTGCCTGACGAGTTATGACTGCATGACCGCCGAGATCTTCGATGAAGCCGGGGTGGATCTCCTGCTCGTGGGCGATTCCCTGGCCAATGTAGTCCTGGGCCGCGAAACCACGCTGTCTCTCACCCTCGATGAAATGATTCCGCTCGCCCGCGCCGTGGTCTCAGCCACCTCCCGCGCCTTCGTGGTGGTGGACCTTCCCTTTGGCTCCTATGAGGACGGCCCCTCCCAGGCGCTCGAAACCGCGGTACGCGTCATGAAGGAAACCGGTGCGCAGGCCGTGAAGCTAGAGGGCGGCGCCGAGCGCGCGCCCATCGTCGCCGCGCTTGTCGACGCCGGCATCCCCGTCTGCGCCCACATCGGCTTCACGCCCCAACAGGTTCACGCCTTGGGCGGCTTCGTAGTCCAAGGCCGCGGTGCCGGCGCGGAGAAGCTTCACGAGGACGCCCGCGCCCTCGCCGAGGCCGGCGCCTTCGCCGTGGTGCTGGAGATGGTCCCAGCAGCCCTTGCTGAGCAGGTGACCAAGGAGCTGCCCATCCCCACCATCGGCATCGGCGCCGGCGCTCAGACCGACGGCCAGATTCTGGTGTGGACCGATGCCTTCGGCCTAGGCGGACCCAAGGCGCCGCGTTTTGTGCGCCGCTACGCGGATCTGCGCGGCGCGCTGCTGGAGGGCGCGAAGGATTACGTGTCCGATGTGAACGAACGCTCCTTCCCCAACGCCGAGGAGTCCTTCGAGGACTAGAGTTTTAAGCCATGCAGATCCTGAAAACTAAATCTGAACTCCGCGCCTTCCGCGCAGCCGCATCGGGCACCGTGGGCTTGGTGCCCACGATGGGCGCGCTTCACGACGGCCACGCTTCACTCGTGCGCCGCGCCCGCGAGGAGAATGACACCGTGGTGTGCTCGGTCTTTGTCAATCCCCTCCAGTTCACAGACCTGGGCGATTGCGAAGACTACCGCGCCTACCCGCGCACTCTCGACGCAGATACCGCGCTGCTGAACTCGTTGGGAGTCGATGCGGTCTTCGCTCCCAGCGTGGAGGAGATGTACCCGGGTGGTACCCCGCGGGTGTGGGTGCGCACGGGTGAGATGGGCTCGGTCTTGGAAGGTGCTTCGCGCCCCGGTCACTTTGACGGCGTGGCCACCGTGGTGAGCAAGCTGTTTAGCCTAGTTAACCCGGACCGCGCCTACTTTGGGCAGAAGGATGCCCAGCAGGTGGCCATTATCCAGCGCCTGGTGGCGGACCTCGATGTGCCGCTGGACATCATCAGCGTGCCCATCGTGCGCGCAACGGACGGCGTGGCCGAGTCCAGCCGCAACACTCGCCTGAGCCCTGTTGAACGAGAGCAAGCCGTGGCGCTGTCCCAGGCGCTCTTTGCCCTGCGGGATGGTGCATCCCTCGACGAGGCGAGCGCGCAGCTTGCCTCCTCCCCCGGCGTGACGGTGGACTACCTCACCGTGGTGGATCCAGGCACGCTCCAGCCCGTTGATGCGCAACACCGGCCCGCCCTTGCGCTCGTTGCAGCGCAGGTGGGGCCGGTGCGGCTCATCGATAACTTAGTGCTTGAGTCTTAGTCCTTGAGCAGATGGGCTACAGCCTCGCGCTCCTCACGCAGCTCCTGAACGGAGGCCTCGATGCGTCCCTTCTGGAAATCGTTGAGCTCGAGGCCCTGCACGATTTCCCACTTGCCGTCGCGGGCAACGGTGGGGAAACCTGCGACGAGGCCCTCGTCCACGCCATAGGAGCCATCGGAGACAACAGCTGCGGTGCGCCAATCCTCAGTGCCGTGGATCCAATCGTGCATGTGATCCACCGCGGCAGAGGCTGCGGAAGCTGCCGAGGACTTACCGCGCACAGCGATAATCTCGGCACCGCGCTTAGCCACCTTCGGAATCATCTCTTCCTTGTACCAGGTCTCATCAACCTCGGCGTTGGAGAAGGTCAGGTCTGGGAACTGGGATGCAGAGTGGTTGCCCCAGACGGCAACCTTGGTCAGCTCCGCGGTGGGCATGCCCGTCTTGAGGGAGACTTGGCTCTGGGTGCGGTTGTGGTCCAAGCGCATGAGCGCGGTGAACTGGCTGGGGTCCAGGTCCGGTGCGCTGTTGGCCGCGATATAAGCGTTAGTGTTGGCCGGGTTACCCACGACGAGGACGCGGACATCGCGCGCGGCGACGTCATTCAGCGCCTTGCCCTGCACGGTAAAGATAGCACCGTTGGCCTCCAGCAGGTCAGCGCGCTCCATGCCCTTGCTGCGCGGGCGGGAGCCCACGAGGAAAGCGGCCTTGGTGTCCTTGAAGGCCACGTTCGGATCATCGGTGACGGTAATGCCGCGCAGCAGCGGGAAGGCGGAGTCATTGAGCTCCATGGCCACGCCCTCAGCGGCACCCACGGCGTCCGGGATTTCCAGCAAAGCCAGCTCCACCGGGGTGTCCTTGCCATAGACATCGCCCGCAGCGATGCGCCACAGCAGGGAGTAAGCGATATTTCCGGCGGCGCCGGTCACGGTGATCTTGACGGGTTGGGAAGCAGTCATGTGTGAATCCTTTCGGCTCGGTACTCACCCTCCCAGCCTAGTCCCGTTTTTCGCCCCCATGGGGTGTGATTTCACCCCCGAAAGATGCGAGTTCTTTGTACTTGAGCTCCATGACCATCTTTTTTCGGCATAGTGGACAACTGTACGCATATTCATCGACTAGACGGGACTTTCCATGAGCACTGAGACTGCATCGGTCGACTCCGGCTCTGTTGAGCGCGTGATCGATGTTGCGATTGCGGAGTTTGCTGAGCACGGCTATGCCGAGACCAAGCTCGAATCCGTGTCGAAGCTGTCTGGGATGTCCAAGCGCATGATCCACTACTACTTCGGGGACAAGAAGGGCCTCTACCAGCAGGCATTGGCAGCCGCAGCGCGGCGCCTCAACCCGCCGGAGGGCAGCCTCGAGATCAATTCTGCTGTCCCGGTCGAGGGCGTGCGTACCTTGGTGGATTGGTTGTTCCGCCAGCATGTGGATAACCCCGAGGCCATTCGGATGCTGACGATGGAATCCTCCCACAGTGTGTTGGAGTCCTCGCAGGCACTTGTCGACGTTTCCGAGATCTCCCTCCACCTAGACAAGCTCCTCATGCTGGGCCAAGATTCCGGCGCGTTCCGCCCAGGCATTTCCGCCAACGACATCTTCACGCTGATTTCGGCGCTGACAATGTACCGCGTGACCAATCATGCGATGATGAGCAATCTGCTCGACATCGACATGCATACCCACAACAACACCGAGGGCCTACACCGTATGGCCGTCGATGCCGTGCTGGCCTTCCTCACGGCGAACATCCCCGACATTGGCTTTGAGTCTTACCTCACCCAGAACGAAACTGAGCTTGATGCCGAGTCTGCGCCCTTGGATGTCTACTCCACTGAGGACGACGGCGACGTGCCCACGGGTCTCTACGAATAGCTCATCACCCCCATATGGCGCCAGCGGCCCATAGTCCCCGCCCTACCCGCTCAGCATGCACGCAAAGACCCATCCCGGCGCCGTTTTGGTGTGGAGATGGGTCCTGGCCCCCGGAAAGTAGACACGTCGGGGGTCAGACTGTCAGATGCGAGTTTTTGGTACCGGTGTTCTGGGGACTCGGTACTGCCGTGTTCCGAGTAGTTGGTACCGGGCCGAGGGGAGCGTCGACCCGGACGGGCTACAATTTCAGGGTGGAATCACAGCTAGTCGCCTACATCGATGAGTCCTCCGCCCTTAGACCCCCAGACCGGCAGGAGTACATGGTGTGTGCAGCCATCATCGACACTCAAGACTTGGAAAAAATACGCGAGGAGCTGCGTCCACTACGACTTCCTGGCCAGGTCAAACTTCACTGGACCGACGAACGTAATAGCCGACGCCGAAAAATCGTGGACACCCTTTCTGAGATCGACTCCATGCAAGCGATCATCACCCACCAGAGTGAAGTGAGCAAGAAGACGGAGAGGCACCGCAGGAAATGCTTGGAGCAGATGTACTTCGAGCTCTCCGAGATGCACGTCCACAACGTCACTTTGGAAAGCCGGCAAGAAGCACAAAACAGGCGAGACGTCGCCCATATAGTTGCCCTGCAGGGCAGGGACAAAGTGCTGGCATCCGACTGCGACACGTACGCGGTGGCGATGATCCCCTGCTCTGGATTCCAGATGCCGTTCTGGGAGCACTGAACTCCGTCCATCTAGGGGAAGAGCAGTACTGGGAGAAGCTGCACGAGAAAGTGGTCCTCAAACGTCCCACCCCGGATTCCCTCTAGAGGCAGGCGAAGACCCTGGGTCCAGTCGTCCGGCTGGGGTCCCAGGGTCTTCTTCCGATCCTGTCGTAACAGGTGGCAATAACTCTAGGGTAGCACCATTTGGCATCATTTGGCACCGATAGACCCCGTCCGTTTCCTTAGCTGAATCGGGGGCCTCATCCTGGTTTCCTGACCAAATCCACATCGACCAAGCCGAACGCAGCGGGCTAAATATCACTCTGCTCAATACCCCTAGACGTTGACACCGACATGCCCCGCCGAGATACAGCAGGTCATAGGACAAAGACCTCTTACTCCGGCCATCACTGAATCGATCATCAAACCACCCCGGCGGGAGCTGACGGAAAATCTCTGAAGTCAACCCTCATCAGAGATGACTTTCTTTGCTCGGGATACTTCCCGTCGTGAACATCCCAATGCGTGTGTGAACTGCGCGTAGCTAGCACCATCAAGGCACATCGCGATGATCTGCTTGAAGTTGGCCACAAGGACCGGCTCCTTCCAAGTAGAAGTTGACGCAACACCAGCGGATTGTGGTGTCGCCAACATCAACTATGAAAGAAAACCCCCCTTGCAGTACCGGGTACGTGGAACACCGGTACCAACTACGCGGACTCGCGGTACCAACTACCCCAAATCGACAGTCAGACCCGTGACCCGCTGAACTCGTCGTGGCCAACCTCACCTCACTACGCACTCTGAAACCGGAAGAGCCGCTTAATGGCCACCAGTGTGTGTTAACCTTGACGAGCTCACTGAAAAGATTGTGGGCTTCGTCGACGCAATCAAACACGTCCGTGCCGTTTCGCAGCCAGCAGTCAAGCCGCCGGGATCTCTTTGAAGAACACGAACAGCATCTGCTTACGGATCTGCCGACAACCCCGTGGCAACACACCGAATGGAAACGGGCAAAAGTGGCCCCGGATTTCCACATCACGGTTGCAACAGTGGGCTACTCCGTTCCGCGCCAGCTTGTTGGCCGCACTGTCGATGTGCGTATCACCGGCCAGCTGTTGACCCTCTTTGACCGGGCAACCGTGTCAACCCACCGGGTTTCGCATAAGCGTGGGGCCTATGTCACTGGCTACGAGCACATTCCATCTGGAATGGACTCCAATCGTGGACTGTGGACAAGCGACTACTTATATCGCGAAGTCAGCAAAGTTGGTCCGGTAACACGCAAAGTCATCGGAAGAAGTGAGTGTCTGATGCAGCGGCTGAATGAAGAAGTGGTTGCATTCTCTAGCCACTTGCAGACGACCAGCCGAAGAGAAACATGCTTCACTTAGTTCCTCGAACGGTGGTCAGCGATGTACTTGTGGTGAAGGTACTTCCAAAGGGAGTAGAAGAGCCCGAACAGGATGAAAGATAAATAGAGTGCCCCGGCTAATAATAGCGAGACCATCATTGACAGCCCGGCGATTGCAAATTTTATCGACGAACCAAGAACTATCACATGAATGATCGAGCTGACCAGTGCGAATATAGCTGCAATCCCAAGGCTGACACACATAAAAAGAAATGGTAAACCTGCGAATCTGACAAGATAGATCACCGAGACAGGAAACCCAATTTTATTAAGTCGGTCAGTTGTAATCGTGACCTGATCTACAGCCATTAGAAATGATGTGACCGACAATATTCCTACAAAGAACAGGGGCAAACCAAGCATTACAAGAAAATCCCAATTCTGGATTCCCCCACCCACTTGATTTAATGCGTCAGCCTCTGTGTGTGAAACTGAAAGGACAATAGCTGGAATGCCCAGCACGTAGGACAACGGCAAGACGATAGACTTCGTCATATTATGAAGCTCTGCAGAGAATGCGCCCAGTACAGCTATCCCGGGAGTGACACCAGCCAATCGGGTAGTACCTTTCTCTATCGCTCTGACGATGTGCAGAATAAAGCGACTACATAGCCAAAACAAGGCAGATACCATAGCTAGAATGACAAAAAGTCCTGCTTGAGCACCAGCCTGGACCGCTATTACAAGAAAGACGACGGGCAGTACAGCGGCCAAGTCTCCCCACCGCAGCCTATTGAGCCCGTCAATTGAAACACGTACAGGCTTCGCTCCCGATGCCTGAGTCTTCTGCTTCAAAGCGTAACCAATGAACGTGATAATGCCGACAATGAAAACGCTAACAGTGATTATGAGCGTAGCCATCAAAATTGAATTCAGCGATATCGGCTCAAAAAACTGACCAGGGTACAACAAATCGTCAGAGTCCCGACGGGAAATCAGCATCACTAACCGCTGAAAGAGTACAGCTACAGGATAAGAAAGTAAGATAGCCAAGACTTCGATGAATAGGAGCTGTGCGATGAGCATGACAAGGTACCGTCGAGCCGGCCATCCCACAATTTGTAGACAACCGATGAAATAGTCAAGTTTGGTAAACGCTCTATTCACTATCTGCGGAATGCAGAAAATCGAGGCAATCGTCCAAGAGATAGCAACATTTGTCGCTACATTCACCGTGACAGCCTCACCCACTGCTGTACCTTCAGTCGCGGCTCGGGTATTAAGAACAGCTGCAAGTACGCCGATTGAAAAACCGATAGCTACCGCAGCTGCAACGTTGGGACCTAACGACGCTCGAAAATACGATTTTGTAACTTTAAGCGAGATTGCTTGATCGCGATTGGGATTATCCATTGATTGTCCCGCCGTCCAAACGAACAATACGATCACATAGCTTTGCAATGACCGGATCATGGGTAACGATTAGACCGTGTCCCCCCTGTGAACCGCACCAGTTTTTGATTTCACCAAAAGCCCGATGTGCGTTCTTTTCGTCCAAGCTCCCTGTCGGCTCATCGGCGAATAACAACTTTGGGCCACTAGCCAAGGCCCGCGCGATTGCTGCCCGCTGTGCTTGTCCACCTGAGACTTCTTCAGGCAGAGAGTTCCTTTCTGTTCCAATAGCCAAGCTGTCTAAAACTGTTTTGGGGGAGATCCCCTTCGGCTTACCCGACAAGGCCCAAGACAACTCCGCGTTCTCAAGCAGGTTTAATCCCGGAATCAATAGGTGGTCTTGGAAAACTATTGATACAGAATCCCTTAGATGTTTGCGCACCTTTCGTTTTGGCAGGCCCGATATCTGGATTCCATCAAGCACGCTCTTACCTTCGGATAACCGCCCAATACCAGCGAGTCCATTAAGCAGAGTGGTCTTGCCTGACCCAGACGGCCCCATGAGGGCTACCACTTCGCCATTCGCAATCGAGAAGTTCACATTCCGGAATAGCCAATCCTTCCTGTTCTGCACCGTGAATTGAAATCCAGCGTCAATAACCTCAAACATCTACCGGTCCTTCACTGTAGGAAGAAAATTTATCAAGAATGCCATGCCAATGATTCTCTTTAACCGATCAACATCCCATGGCGTATTGGCATGTCCCCCGGAAACATGTAGTTGGATAAGGTCTTCGCGCAGATTCAAGCCGAAGCGGAGCTGGTCCCTGTTACTAATACGTGAATCGTACATAGATGAAAATGACAAGATTGGTAGGTCTTTTTGAGCGACTTCGAAGCCTTTTCTGAGCAAACGTCGGGAAGAGAATGGCAACCTTTGTAAAATATGTTGATTATCAAGGTCTGACAAATATGAGGAACCCTTTGCTGAGATGCATCGATCAAATATCAGGCCCGAATAGGCGGTTCGCTCCTTAGCGATCGACAGAGTAAGGGGCACCGAACCAGCAGAGACGGTGCTAGCAACCACCCGACCTTTGGTCGCAAAATGTTTTGAAATGCAGCTCAAATCATCGGCATAGTCTGCGAGACAGTCTCGTGGCTGAGGCAAAAGCAGCTCCCGAACCCTAAGTAGATTCGAGCCTTCAAACGTAGTTGTGGCGTCTGCAACTCGTTGGCCATAAACCCCATACGAGTGCACTAAGTACGTGTCACAATCATTGTTGACAGAATCTGCTGTGGAAATCTCAACATCACAGATGCTAGATGAGTGTGCTAAATCAAAGACTGGCCAAGAAAGTGATGACCTCCAATACTGTTGGATGTCGCACGATAGCCGTTGAAGAAAGTCGGAGGACACCTCATCTGTAGCCCTGATAGATTGTTGCAATAGCGATTGAGCATCAGTCGCGGAGAAATTTTCTGAAATGTAATGAATTGAAGCTCCAGATTCCAATACTTCCGGTGGGAGTTTTCTAAATGGCCAGGTTTCAGAAATTACGCGATACTCTGCGTTTGCATCCGGAGAGCAAAATTCCCACTCAAGTTCGCCATGCACAAACCTGCACCGCAAAGACTCAATATGTCCCGACCTCCAAACTTTTATAAAGATTTCAGGCTTGTTACGATCCACTAGGAGTACTGGCTCCGCTACAGGGAGAGTCTCGGCTCGAGTTGGAGCATCTGCAAACAACACACGCAAGTACCATCTTTCGTGGCCAGTTGGATCATAGATGCACAGAAGGACTCTGAACTCAACGAGCTCAATTATGTTCGTGACTGCACAAAATGAATCTAGGACTGCAATATCAGGCGAGCCCGAAGTATGAGTGGCTGCATGAAAGCTTCCTGTCTTTTGATCATAATTCAAAATCATCGAGCGCCTCCATTGAAACAATCCTGAGAAGTCCAGGCAAAAGTATGAACCCTCCTGCACCTTCTGATACATCAAAAACATAGCGAAGGGAAGAATCGTCTAAGAAAAGGTCTCCCGCGCTATCCATCGGTAGTAATCTGCGCACCCGCCTGTAGAGGGCAGGTACTGAATATGGACGATCCAGGTAGCTGCTAATTCCAGCGGTTCCCACTATGAGCCCCATCATCCCGTTCGCGAGGCCACTACAAATGCTGAATTCAGTGTCCACAGCGTTCAGCAGACGTTCTGCCTCTGGGCGCAGCCAATCGCCGCCTAGAGTCTTCTTTATCATTGGCAAGAGTAGACCGAATCCGGCGCTCCCTGTGCTGAGGTACGGAAGTAGGCGGTTACCCTGGACGGCGAATAGAGCTCCTTCACTATTGGAGTCGTAGTTCGTCAATTCCTGTTCAACTAAGTAGGTAATGGCTTCTTTTGCTAGTGCAACATCGGATTCATGCATTTCTTCCAACCAGAGAGACAAAATCCATGCCAATCCCAGAGGCCCATACAGCAGGCCTGTACGCTGGTCGTTCGGCCGGTTAGAGTTCTCATGCAAGGGCTTTTCGAAGTGTAAACTCCGTGCTTGCTTTGCAATACGAAGAATCCACTTACGTACTACTCCTTGGTATGCACAAACTTGGCTCGAGAATCGTGCAATCAACAGGAGCTGCAGTACTTCGGATCGTGAGATGCTTGCAGCTGGGGCCTCGATGGACTGGTACTGCTCTTCCAGTCGGTCTATGATGTCAGGAAGCCCAACACCGTAGGATGATTGACTGTGCTGCAAAAAATTAGGTACGACTCGAGCTAAATCCCAGTCGGCTTGTAGAGCTGTCTTGAGATACGCAAATTCCAGGCAATACCCTGCGCCATTTTCAAGGCGATCAGGTGAGACTGAGATGCTGCCAGTTTCGCGGATGCAAAGCTCGGCATCATGACTGATCTTCTGCCTCATTGTTCTTGCTGTAATCGTAGGTTTTTTTGAGTCCGAGAAGGAAGGGTCTAGTAGGGGGTTTCTCAGACGACCATCAACAGCGGCGAGCTTCCTTAGCTGTTTCAACAGCGTGGATACTCTGTGATCATTCAGCATACTTTCATAGGGGTCATCCCATCTGCGATCCCAGCCGGCCTCGTTGAATTGATTTACTCGTGTATTCCCGAAGGTCAGTTCCTGAATAATTTGTCTAAAGGCGAACCAGTCGGATTCTTCCGCATCGTTTACGTTGAAATTGGCGTAGCCTTGTGCTTTAGAGCTTCCGGGAACGTCGTCCGAAGAATTTGTAGCCTCCTCAAAGTCTACGAAATACACTTCTTCGCCATCAGTTAGAACATTACGACCGTGGAGGTCGCGATGGTATACCTCACTGTAATGTAACAGCTTTATGCGCTTTTCCAGCCGAGTTGCAACTTTCAGCACTTCGCGAAGATAAGGAACCCAATCGTCGCCATTTCTCGCATATAGTGGAAATTTCGCTTTCTTAAACTGATGAAGATCTAGGCATTCTAAATCTTCTGTTATTAGCGCGACATCAGTGGCTAACTCGGTTAAAGCAAGAACTCTTGGAGTCGCACCAGAGCTTATAAGTCTGCTTAGTTGTGTGTGCTCGTTCTTGACTCGAAAGGCTCCGTCGTTCAAGTCTTGATCAAAACCTGCAAATTTCCGGCCAAGCTTCAAGAACGCTTTCTTTCCATCAAAAGTGCAGCGGTATATTCCGCCGGCGTTCGACTGCTTTACGAGAGTGACATTTGAAACATCGAGAGTCCTCCCGCTTTGCAGACGGGCAACAGCCTCATGCACGATCTTTAAGTCTGTCTCGGGACTTTGCACTGGGTCCAAGACCTCGCGGCGGTCAGGAACGAGGTCTCCATCGTCATTCAATAAGCAGTACTCTCCGTCGGCATTGACCATTGGGACGAAAGCTCCATACCTGAAGTGGATGCAGGGAACGGGACCGGGCAGGTCGGTTAGAATTTCAGGCCCGTCAAATGGTTTAAGCCTAGAGGCAAGGGCGATTACTACTTTTTCAAAGGATGCTTTGTCGGGGTAAATAGTTATCAGCTTCCCTGCCGATGTGCGATTAGCATTTTTACTGTTTGCAAGAAAGTATGAGTCCCGTGTATTGACTATCTTGAAGTGCAACCGATACTCATCAATAACCGCTAATGTTTGAGTTACGACTTCATCAAGGTCGGTCGGACTTGATGAGATATGTATCTTCCAGCCTTGAGGGGAAATATCGGAACCGATTAGCCGATAGCTGGTCCAATATTCGCCCCGTCGGAGTACATAACCATCGAGCTCTCCCGTCAAGAAATCCTCTGTGGTGTCCTCCAGAGTTGGGAGTGCGTAAAATCTTCGCGAGCGAAGGAGAGCTCCTTCGAAGTTAAACATTTTCCTCAAGCTCCAATACGTTAGCCGGCAGCATAAATTCAACGAAGTCGGAGTTGTGCGTGGACAGTATTACCCTCGCACCATTGTTGACGTGGTTGCGTAGTAGCTTTGCGAGATCTCGTTGATCGTCCGTGCCAAGAGAAGAAGTTGGTTCATCCAGGATTAGCGTTTCTTTGTTAGATGAGAGCGCAGCAGCAATAGCCACTCTTTGTCTCTCACCTCCGGACATGCGGGCGATAGTGGTCGTCAACGTGCAATCGGGCATTCGCAGACAACTCAAGTTGTTCATGAATCGCTCGGAGTCTGGTCCACTTCCATATAGCTGTAAGGTATCTTCAAGAGTATGTGGAAGTAGCTTCGGTTCTTGACTTACAAAGGCAGTGTCGGTGGGCCCGACCGTGGCTGCAACGTCGTGCAGGAGCGTAGTCTTACCGATGCCGCTAGGACCCAAAATTATGGTGATGCCAGTTGAATCCAGCAGCTTTTGCTGGTTTCTATCCAGGACTTTTAAGACTCGTTCCGGCAGGGCCTTTCGAGGATTCTCAATATCATTTAGAGTGGAAATTTCACGCCACGCAGTGTGTGCCTTTGCCCGTTGGCTGGCCAAAGATAAAGCCCGAAGCAGTGGTGCCATTAATATGAACATGTACATTAGAAACTCGATGAGTTCCGAAGGATCCATGGCTCCTACCCGCACTCGCCATGACGCTACGCCCAAAGTTGTGACGGCCAGGATGGGTACTATAGAACCATTAAATGGTGCAAACTGAGCTTGTATAGTGGCTGACCGGTAGGTTGCTTGCTGTAAACTATCAAAACTGTTTGTTACGATTTTTTTTAGGTGTTCAAGACGCCCATTCAGTGTTGCTACCTTGGCGACCGAGAAGTATGTCAATAGGGTGTCGCTTAGTTCATCTCGAGAGCGGAGGTTTGCCTGTTCCGCCCGAGCCATGCGTTTTAGAAATGGCACACTCAATGCTGAAAGGGAAACTCCCATCGCTAGCACTAAGAGCGTCAATATTGTATCAATACGCAAAAGGGCTATGAAGGCGAAAATGAACATTCCCGCCCCAGGAAGTATCTTGCTTAGCAGTCCTACGATGTAGTGTGCAACTGTATCAGTATCGCCAACGACAACTTGTAGTCCTCTCCCGTGGTTCAGCTCAAACTGGTTTGCGTCGACCGTTGAGATTAGGTCTTTTTGAAGAGATCCTCTTATTTTGGCAATCAAGCGCCCTTCTTGTCGAATCAATAGCGCATTGAAAGTGGTTGCAAGAACTACTACCAGTAATAGGGCTAGTGCTTGCTCTTCGAGACTCTCCCCAACGTTGTTAGAGCCGTCAATTAGCTTCGCTAGTAGGGCGGGCTGTACTATAGAGAATCCTGCGAAGGCGCTTGAAAACGCAAGACACCAAATAATCTGGCTCGTAACTCCCCAACGGCGAAAGCGTCTGGCGATTTCCATAATCATGAGCTACCCACTAAAGTAGACTGGCGGGAGAGGCCCCCTCCCGCCAGTATAATCGGATACATTGCTTTACTAGGCGCTAGTTTCCACAGTAAGACCAAGTGATGGTGCTGACGTCGTTGTCGCCGCAGTGATTCTGGCTGAAGGTGCTCTCCTTCCGTTCCTCACTCTTCATTGCAAGGTCGGTTTCGTCGACCATGGCCTGCAGTGTACGGATGTTCATGTCGCCTCCTTTCCTGAGCTAGGTTGTATCGGTCAGACTATTTATGCCAAGACTGCCGGTCAATGAATGAGGATCAGTGTTTACAAAGAATTAACCGGGAATTAATCGTGGGCATTTGAGACTTATTCCGCTTTGCAGGCAGGCATCGCAAGAAGTTGCGACTCGACCGCCACTTGACTTCGTATCGAACGGTTCCCGGACTGCGACGACCGGAGGTCACAGACTTGAAAGGGTGACGTGTCCTCCGGTTTTCGTCGTGTGGGTAGTTGATGGGAGCTGTCCTCTGGTTGGGGACTTGTAGACGGTAATCTTTCGATCACTACCTGGCTTTGTGCTGACAGAGCCCCACTTGGGGTTGGAGTGGTCTAGGAATTCGGTCCAGTTCATTTGAGCCCAAGTAAACAGGCTGAGCATCGCACGTGGACTAGCAGTCTACTTCTGTGATCCACACTCGCCGTGGCAACGTCCTACCAACGAAAACACCAACGGGCTAGTCAGAGACTTCCTGCCCAAAGGAGGCGACGTTAGTACCAATCCTGTAGAAACGTGCTGTCGATGGGCAAACACGGCAACAAACCAA
>NZ_KV813929.1:0-410 GCF_001813755.1 Corynebacterium sp. HMSC074H12 | reverse complement strand
ACATGATGGCCGCCATACGCAAAGAACACGCCACACGGCCCCGCGGCTGTGACCAGCCCACGCGCAGCACCACAACCAACCAATCCACCGCCCCTGCAGTCTCCGACAGGGATACCACAGGCGCGTTTCTCGGCGGTGCAGACCAGTTCAACATGGACAACCTCGCAAAGAAAGGAAACTAAAGCCCATGTCATCACCAACCCCGCCAACAGATCGCTTCCTTGACGAATCCGTTCTGGCCGACTTCACCGCGCTGCGGATGACTGCCTTCGGCAGAAGCGTTATCGACATCGCCAACGATCCCGCATTCGACGCATGGACGTTTTCCCAAAAGGTGCTCTACGCACTCGATAAAGAAGTCGCGGCCAGGCGTGAACGACGCATCAACAAACTGCTGAAAGCATCCCGAT
>NZ_KV813928.1:305-551 GCF_001813755.1 Corynebacterium sp. HMSC074H12 | reverse complement strand
CCTGGGCGGCAAGACCGGTCAGGTCGGTTTCATAGCCTTTGATTCCGGCTAGGGCTCGGTGTTTGGCAGCAAGAGCGTAGTTGACCTTCTTGTTCGGGGCGGAAAGATCGATATAGCGGTTGCGCTTGATTGCGATATCGCCGTCAACAGCGCGTTTGGCTTTTGCTACTTGCTCGCTGATTCCGCGCAGGCTGCGTCTAGCCCGATCGTGGGAGTACTGGTAATGCGTCACCGAATTCGGGGTTG
>NZ_KV813928.1:0-205 GCF_001813755.1 Corynebacterium sp. HMSC074H12 | reverse complement strand
CAGATCTGGCCGTGGGTGTAGTCTTCACCGGGGTGTTCCCGCCGCCAGGTTTCGATCACCTCTGGCACGGTGGGGGTTTTCACCGACAAGATGTAGTGCAAGCCTGCATCAATGAGTGCTTGTTTGTTCGCCGCGGAGAACATGCCTGCATCAGCAACGACGGTGACTTCGTCGAGTTGGTAGGCCTCTTGGAACCGTGTGATCA